>NZ_JADBUP010000120.1:0-35424 GCF_020245605.1 Microcystis sp. M061S2
AGAGGTTATTCTCCTCGTAGGTCTCGATGATCTTTTGTCGCAAGTCTAAAGAATAGGGCTTCATCGGGTCGTGGCTCCTGCCTAGGTCTATAATTTATTGTCCTCTTCTATTGTACCTCATGCAAGTGCATACCGCTATATGAGGAAATGGCGAGTTTAGGTTACGCCGTTCCTGGCACGATTGAAATCATGACCTTATCTTGGATAGAAACACGGCCCGTCACCCAGCAAAACCAAGTTAATCAACTACTCAATAAATTAGACCGGGGAGAATCAGAAGGGATTATTTTAGCGCTAGAATTAGGCGCAGATATATTAATTTTGGATGAAAGAAAAGGACGCAAAGTTGCGCAATCTCTTGGGCTAAATATTACTGGAATATTGGGCGTTTTACTCGAAGCCAAGCAAAAAGAATTGATTATGAATATTAAACCGATTGTTGATCAGCTAATCTTAAAAGCAGAATTCCGAATTAGCGAAACACTCTACAGAAAAGTTTTGACAATTGCGGGAGAATGATTCTATTGCAATATTTCAACCCATTTTACAAAGTGCGATGCCGAAGGCACTGCGTAGCAGCACGCTGATCTTGTAGGGTGCGTTCCCTAATGTGGCTCCCACTGCTCCACCGATCGATTTTTGGGGAACGCACCATGCACATTGATTGCAGCTGTGGGTTTAAATGCGATACCGAAGGCATCGGGTAACACCCCTAGATGGGGTTGGAGGAATTGATTTAGGGTACTATACTGGTTTATAGGGTTTTCGAGATTAGTGCTTTTTCTCATAAAGCCTTACTCCTGATCTGGATAGGGGATCTGCTAAACTAAAATTTAGGAGAGTCAAAAGCTTGCCCCAAGAAGAAAGTCAAAAATCATTTAAGCGTTACAGAGTTTGATTCACGAGCATCTAGAAGGCAGGTAAAATTCTGTGTTTATGACTAAGAACTAGCTGCCCAAAGCAAAGACACTTCATACTGATTAAATGTTGAATCCGCACTCACAAGTGTCATATCTTCTACCTGAGCTTGTGCAATCAGCATTCGGTCAAAAGGATCACGATGATGTAAAGGCAATGCAGCCGCCCGCAAAGCATGAGAAGCATTGATCTCTAACGACCTAGCTCCCAGTCGGGTCATTCGAGTGGAGACATAATCATCTATTTGCTCTGGCAGTGGTAATTTACCGATTGAAACTTTAATTCCCATCTCCCAAACACTGGCAACAGAAAACCACACTTCATTGCTTTCGTTTGCAATTTGTTCAATTACATTCTCACTTAACTTGTCTGGTTGGACAAACCACCACAGCCAGCATTGTGTATCCAGTAAAAGTCTCACTCCGCACCACCCTCAAATGCTCCCAAAATATCTTCTGGTAAAGGAGCATTAAAATCATCTGGTATGGTCAACATCCCTCGATCTTGTCCTAAACTAGACCGTCGATCTAAAGATGTCCGAAATGGAACAAGCTTAGCAATTGGGATACCTCGGTTTGAAATAACGATTACTTCTCCGAGTTCCACACGAGACAATAGCCGAGAAAGGTTTGTTTTAGCCTGATGAATGTTTACTGTTTCCATAGTCTAAAAGAACTAAGTCTATAAACTAAGTTTAATCTAGTCACGGCAATTCTGCAAGGGCAAGTTAATTTAGAGTTGTGGGTAACTGACAAGCAACACGGCATAACAACACGCTGGAGCAGCGGACAATTGAGAGATCTTAGCGGTGATGCAGAGGTTGTCTATCGCCGCTCAGCTAAGCCGTTAGCTCTCTGGAAGTGGCATAGCACATTAATTGAAACTGTGGGTTTAAATGCGATGCCGAAGGCACTGCGTAGCAGATCGCTGATCTTGTAGGTAGGAAACCCAACTCCCTCAAAACCAAGATTAAATGCAGTAGGATAGACGTGGGATAGATTTTCTCTTATTGCCGTGAGCGAAACCGTCTATATTGAAACCAGTATTTTGGGTCATCTAACCGCAAGACCAACAGAAAACCTGATTCTTGCCGCTAACATTAAGATTACACAAGACTGGTGGGATGAGTATAGTAGTTCATTGGTTCTGTACGTTTCGGAAATTGTTGAAGATGAAGCATCGAGAGGAGATTCAACAATTGCTACTCAAAGACAGAACTTGTTACAGTCCTTGATTTTTCTCGATCTAACCGAAGAAGCGATCGCTCTAGCACAAGAATTCTTACAACAAAGCAACCTACCCCCCAAAGCGTCTAATGATGCCTTACACATGGCACTAGCAACCGTTTATGGCTTAGACTATCTACTAATATGGAATTGTAAGCACATGGCAAACGCTCAAATTCAAAGAAAGCTATCCCAAATTAGTCTTGAGCTTGGATACAGGCTGCCATTTGTTTGTACCCCTTACGAGTTCATAGGATTTAAGCTTCGAGGAGAATAACTATGTATAAAGATGAAATTGTCGAAGAAATTCATAAATATAGAGAAGAATACGCAAAATCTTTTAATTATAGCGGTGTGCAGTCGTATGAAGTACAGTGTCACGAGCTATAAACCATGCTAGGCAAGGCTTGGTCTGTATCTCACTCAAGCGCTTACCGCTATATGATCTCAAGGCAATATTTGACGATCTTAGAGAAAAGCAAATTGCCAGTGGACGTAAAGTTATTAAGCTCCCGATCAAGCGACAGTATAACAAATCACTGCACCCGACCGAGAGTGCGATCGTCTTCACGCACTGAAAGTTATTAGCGGCGGGTGAGTTCAAGCGTTGGCTGGACAGTGCGATGCCGAAGGCACTGCGTAGCAGTACGCTGATCTTGTAGCTTGGGTTGACGAAAAGAAATCCAACAACTTCTGGTTTAATCCCCTCCGCCACCTCAACGATAGACACCTCCATTGCTCAGGGTAAAATGAAGGGGCATAGTTGAAAAGAGGCAAATCTATGACAGTTCGACAACCCCGCTACAGCAAAGAAGAGTTTGCCCGACGTGGCGATGAGATTTATGAATCTCAGGTGCGCCCCCAAATTGAGGAAGGTAATCATGGCAGAATTGTGGCGATCGACATCGAAACTGGAGCGTTTGAGCTTGCCGACGATACGATGACTGCGACTCGGCGACTTTATGAACGATTGCCTGATGCTCAGCCTTGGGTTGTTCGGATCGGCTATCGCGCCGTTCATCGTTTCGGCGCACGGAGTTTGAAAGACGCTCTATGATGATGCAGGGTTACGTCAATCAGAATTACGAAGCAATGCTTTCCTTGGTCGTGAGGAACGGCGACAAACTTAAATCCATTACTGCTGTGATCGATACAGGGTTTACAGGGTCTTGAGTCTCCCGATTGCTACTATTAGAGAACTTGAACTGTCTTGGAGTTACCGCGATCGGGCAACCTTGGGCGATGATAGCGAAGTCTTATTTGATATCTATGATGGCATGGTGATTTGGGGTGGGCAGTATCGAGAAATCGAGATTAACGCGGCAGAGACAGAGCCATTAATTGGAATGAGCCTGTTGCGCGGTTATCGGTTGCAAGTCGATACAGTCCAAGGCGGATTGGTTACGATTTCGGAGTTACCGATCGCAGTTTAGAAGCTGATCGTGAGGCACGGTCTAACAGGAACGTTAGTGCGATGCCGAAGGCACTGCGTAGCAGTACGCAATCGCTGTAGGGTGCGTTCCCTAATGTGGCTCCTACTGCTCCACCGCTCGATTTTTGGGGAACGCACCATGCACATTGATTGAAGCGCCGATTCAAATTTGAAGTGCACCACTGGGGGGCTTCCGATGAGGCGGCTCATCAGTAGTAGAGCGGGAGCACCTCGTTAGAATCAATCAAAGTATAATTAAGGCAAAATACTGAGTTGAGGTCAACCCTATGGCAGTTCGTCAACGGCGTTATCCCAAAGATGAGTTAGCCGAGCGAGGGCAAAAACTCTACGAATCTGGCATTCGGCAGCAAGTCGAAGCCGGTAATGAAGGTAAGATTGTAGCGATCGACATTGAAACTGGAGAGTTTGAAGTCGATGAAAACGTTGTGCCTGCAACTAATCGGCTCTTTGAACGTCACCCCGATGCCCAACCTTGGATCATTCGTATCGGACATCGCGCTGTTTATCATTTCGGGGCACGGAGTTTGAAGAAAAATCCATGATGGAAGGTGTTGTAAATTTGCGGCGTGAAGCCACGCTAACGATTGTAGTCGGAAACTCAAATCGGCAACTGCAAGCGGTTGACGCGGTTATTGATACCAGGTTCAATGGATTTTTATCTTTGCCCTCTACAATCATCGCTACATTAAATTTACCTTGGAGTGGTTCTGATTTTGTCACGCTGGGTGATGGCAGTGAAACTTATTTTGATCTGTACACTGGGACTGTGATATGGGATGGGCAGTACCAAGAGATTGATATTGCAGAATCAGAAACAGAGCCTCTACTAGGAATGGCGCTGCTTTACAGATATCGGTTGCAGGTCGATAACATTGAGGGCGGTAAGGTCAAGATTGAAGCCTTATGAGCCAGTGCTAGAAGAGATTCGGTGAGGCGCGGTCTAACAACGCAGCCGTAGGGTGCGTTCCCTAATGTGGCTCCTACTGCTCCACCGATCGATTTTTGGGGAACGCACCATGCACATTGATTGAAGCTGTGATAGCAAATCCTGTGATAATAAAACGAGTAAAGACGAGGAGATAAAATGCTCAAGAAAGCTTACTTAGCCGAACATCCAAGCGATCGCCGATCTTGTATCGTGTATGCTCAGCGAGCACGTCACTGCATCGGGTTGGGGCGATTAGAATAAAAGGGTAAACCTAGCTTGACAAGAGCATTTCATTTTATATGGTTTCATCAGAATTAATCTCGGCATTGAGAGAACTGGGTCGTTCAGATAAGTTTTATATCATGCAGCTCCTGATTTCAGAACTAGCCCAACAGGAGACAGATTTGATTAAACAGGGTCAGGCTTACCCAGTGTGGTCGCCCTATGATGCGGTTGAGGCAGCAGATACGATGTTAAAAGTGCTACAGGCTACCAAAGCTCAAGACCATGGGTAACGCTGAGCGATATCCATTTGTTTCTGGTGACGCGGCATTAGGTGAAGCCAGTTTTCGTCCGCATTTGCCTTTTACTCTGTTTTACAGACAAGCTTCTGTCAGAGCATCCGGTCTATTGGACACTGGAGCAAGTGTAAACGTACTACCATATTCAGTAGGAGTCGAGCTTGGGTACGAATGGGATCGGCAAACAACAGCACTGAGTTTGACAGGAAATTTGGCTCAATATGAGGCGCGTGTCGTACTTGCTCAAGCGGTCGTTGGGCAATTTGATCCCGTGCAACTGGTATTTGCCTGGACACAAGCTACCAACGTGCCGCTTATCTTGGGGCAGGTGAACTTCGTGGTACGTTCATCCTTCAAACAGCTTACGATTTACCTGAAGGCACTGAGGTGGAGCTTTTTGTAAAATCACCTCAAATTATTCCCCCAAAGATTACCGATATTGCGGCTAGGCAGAATTTTTTAAGGCTGCTTGTTGAGCGAATGCAACAAAACCCCATTCCCTCTAATGCTCCCCAGTTTACGAGAGATATGTTGCATGAACGCCGTTGACACAAATGTTTTAATTTACGTCAATGATTCGCGTGATCCTGGTAAGCAGGCAATCGCAGCTTCTCTAGTAGCTAATCTGACAGAGGGAGTTTTAATTTGGCAGGTTGCCTGCGAATATTTAGCGGCAAGCCGCAAACTTGAGCCATTTGGGTATTGTAAAGTTTCAATACAAATATAGTCAGATATAGTCAGACAAGGTAATACATGGACATGAAACTATCGGACTAGGCAAAAAAAAACAGTAATAAGTTATCGAACGGCTTGGAGGTGGTGGAAACAAGGGAATTTAACAGGCTATCAATTGCCTTCTGGTACAATTATCACAACGGATGACAACCCTTCAAAACCCGACGCTGAGTTAAAAGACAACGGATAATAATGTTAGTAGCCGAAAGACACATTATCAAGAAAGGACATCGATTTTGGGCTGAGATAGATAATTTATCTTGGCAGTCTAAAAATCTCTACAACTCAGCCAATTATTTAATCCGACAAAACTTCATTTATGGTCATGGCTATTTGACCTATAATCAGATGGCCGCTCTCATGAAAAAGACAGAACAGTATCAAGCTTTACCCGCTAAAGTTTCCCAACAAGTTTTAAGAGGATTAGACAAAAACTGGCAATCATTTTTTGCCGCTTCATCGGAGTTTAAAAGTCACCCCGATAAATTTCTGGGAAAACCCAAAATCCCTGGCTATAAGGAGCAAAAAAAAGGAAGAAATCTCTTAGTTTACACGATTCAAGCCCTAAGCAAAGTAGGTCTTAGGCAAGGAATAGTCAAATTATCAGGTACTTCAATTGCCTTGCCGACGAGAGTAGAGGAGCGCATAGCAGAAGTCAGAATAGTTCCTAAATGTGATTGTTATGTAATTGAGGTAATTTATGAGAAAACCGAACAGTTCTTAGCTCCTAATGAAAAAATAGCTGCGATAGATTTAGGCATAGATAATTTGATGGCTGTAACTTCAAATCAACCGGACTTTATCCCTTTGTTGATTAATGGCAGACCGTTAAAAAGCCTCAATCAATTTTATAACCAACGTCGGGCTAAGTTACAATCTCTGTTAAAAGGCAATCGTCAAAGTTCCCAGAGAATTTGCCGTTTAACTCGCTGTCGTAACCAGAAAGTAGATGATTATCTTCATCAGGCTAGTCGTTATTTAGTCAATCTCTTAGTTGACCAAGAGATAACAACTTTAGTAATTGGGAAAAATGACGGTTGGAAACAAGAAGTGAACTTAGGAAAAGTCAATAATCAAAAATTTGTGACCATCCCTCATGCTCGATTAATTGAGATGATTAGTTATAAATGTCAATTAGTAGGAATCTCTGTGATTCTTCAAGAAGAATCCTATACCTCAGCTTCTAATTTTTTGAATGACGATCCTCTCCCCGTTTATGGACAGATAACTGAAAAGCCAGTGTTTTCAGGAAAAAGAATTAAACGAGGGTTATATCGTACAGATAAGGGGATTCTGATTCAATCTGATGTCATGGGTTCCTACAATATTTTACGAAAAGCATTCCCAAATGCGTTTAACCGCTATGGGATAGAGAGGTGCGTAGTTCACCCAAGGAGAATCAATCTCTCGAAGTAAAAGTGAAAGGAATTTCTGAAATGGAATTCAGTCTGTCTATATTTGACTATACTTTTACTAACTATTCAGACATTGATGGGCTAAAAATTGTCAATCCTTTCAAGAGTCCCTAAACCTGCCGCAGCATAAGCCGTTCCCATACCCTGCTCCCACCAAAAACTTTTTCCCTATGTGGGGAAAGATTCGCCAATAGACTGGACAAGAACCTCTAGATGGGCGAGGCTATGGGTGGCCATGGCAGTCAACCGCAGACGACTGGTGGGAACGGTAGGAGGACGAATTGCGGGGGCAAAAATCCCTTTTTCTAGCAGTTTTTGCGATAATTCTAGGGCTTGACCCGGATTGGCCACCGGTAAACATAAAATCGCCGCTTCCGAAGGCAATATATTAAGATTATTTAATTTACTCTTGACAAAATTAACATTTTGGTGTAGGCGTTGGCGACGTTCCGGTTCCAGACCAATAATCTCTAGAGCCATTCTAGCGGCGGCGGTGTCGGCGGGGGATAAACCGGTAGTATAAATCCAGGTGGCGGCGCGATTGCGGATAAAATCGATAATTTTGGCGTTTCCGGTCACATAACCCCCTAAACTGCCCAAAGCTTTACTCAGGGTTCCCATTTGAATTAATTCCCGTCCCTGACAACCACAATATTCCACGCAACCTGTGCCATTTTCCCCCATAACCCCGGTAGCGTGGGCCTCATCCACCAAAACCATGCAATTATAAATCTCGGCTAGAGCGAGAATTCCCGCTAGGGGACAGATATCCCCATCCATACTAAACACTGTATCGGTGAGCAGTAAACAATGACGATAGTGATGACGGTGGGCTAATAACTGATTTTCTAAATCTTCGAGACTATTGTGCCGGTATTCTTTCACCGTGGCACCGCTTAACTTGGCTCCATTTTTGAGGCTAGAGTGATTGTATTGATCGCCTAAAATCAGGTCTTTCTGCCCCACTAAACAGGTAATTGTCCCCAAATTGGCTAAATATCCCGAACTAAAAACGATCGCGTCTTCGCTATTTTTAAAGGATGCGATCGCTAATTCTAAGTCTCGATGAAGATCTCGGTGTCCACTTAATAGACGCGAGCCGGTGCTTCCGGTTCCATAGCGTTCTGTCGCTGCTATGGCTGCCGCGATCATTCTTTCATCGGCTGCTAATCCCAGATAATCATTACTGGCAAAATTAATCAGCGATCGACCCTCTAATTCTATAACGGCTCCGCCCCGGCCTTGAATGGTTTTAACCCTTCGATACCAATTGGCCCGATGGAGGGTTTTTAAGCTATCCTCGATCCAAGAATAAGGATGATTCATAGGCGATTGATCAATATAGCGGTTAGCTAGGGGAAAATAGCCAGATTATTGCCGAAAAAGGCTCTTTTAAGGGTTAATAGCTTCGTAAAAACGACAATCTTGACAGGGACCGGAGGGGTTAATCGCACAGCGTAACAGTTCGGATCTGGCGTTAAAACGACAACTAGCATCCCCCATCACCCAACGTCCTTCAATCAAACTTTTTTCGTTAGGAGTGGGAGCAGTTTGTACATAAAGGGATATTTTGCGTAAACAATAGCCACCAATCTTGTATTGATACTGGTGGTGACGTTCCAAAACCGCATAGGTTTGTCCTTTTAAGGCCAAATAATTACCCGGTTGTGGCATCCAATCCAACTGTATCTCTCCCAAACTTTGCCGAGGATGGGTCAGAATAACCTCCGTTAGTAATGAATCTTGCTCCATGATTATCCCTGTATTCTGGGCTACCTTTGCTCAATGGTAGCCTAGATCTCTGGCTCTCTTATTCTTTGTGTGATAAGTTTAACTTATATAATAGCGATCAATCTTTGTGTCCTTTGTGTCTCTGTGGTTCGTTCCACTCACTCTAGAATTGCCAATTTCCCGATTAGAGTAGAAGATAAACAGCAGGATTTTTCCGAGAATTTAGTTTATGGTTTACCCCATCCCGCCTGAAGATAATCTACCGCAAAAATTTCCGAAAATTCCCTTAGATCGTCGTGCCTATGCTTTCCTGATCGACTTTGCCTCGATCTGGTTTTTAAGCTCCTTTGCTAACGGTACACCCGTACTGCAATTCTTCCTTTTTCTCCTGATCTGGTGGTGTTTGCGGGTGTTATTGGTAGCGCAGAATCAGGGTCAGAGTTTAGGACGTTGGGCCTTGGATATGAAGATCATCGATCTACAACTTCAGCGTTTACCCGGAATTTTGGAGTTAAGCAAACGAGAGGCGATCGCTGGTGGCGGGGCAGCTTTAATGATGGTAGGGTTAAATACTTTTTTTGGCAATCCTTTAAGCTTGATTTTATTATCTTCGCCCCTTTTCGCCGATTGTGGTATGGCGATCGGTGATGAGCAATTGAACCGAGCTTTCCACGATCGCATCGGTGGCACGATTGTTATTCCCACCCGTCGGGGTTTTTCTCTCGATCTACGTTTAAGAAGGCTTTGGTATCAAGTTAAGGGCAGAATGAGAAGATAATTATCAGTTATTCAGGAGTCAGGAGTCAGGAGTCAGGAGACGGGAGTCAGGAGACGGGAGTCAGGAGACGGGAGACAGGAGATTGCTTTTATTTATTCTCCCCACCCCCCAATTCATAATTCATAATTCATAATTCCCACTTCCCCACACCCCAACGTCTAACTGATCACTGAAAAAGGCGGGATCGGCCGGGATCGAACCGGCGGCCTAGTGCTTAGGAGGCACTCGCTCTATCCAACTGAGCTACGACCCCAATTTTTTCCCTAACCATGATAAGACGTCCACGGCCAAATTGCCGATCACCATGGATTATTTAGGGGTTTTTTGGGGGGGGTAATCTCGACTAATCAGGGAGAAAACGCCTCGATATCCACCCCCTTTCTGTTTTATGGCTGCGATTTTGGCAGTATGTTAATTTTATTTGCCCTTGAGGGCTTTTTGAAAATTCTTGCGATAGGCGGGATTAACAGCCAACAGAAGCGGCCAGAACAGTGTTAGAGCTAAACGATTGGGTAAACTGGAACTAAAATTAGTGCTTCTGTATCCATTCCAGAATTTCCAACCACCGGCACCATAAACAATTATTAAGATAAAAACAACGAGTCTCATGCCATCTCATCCTTAGATTTAGACAATTCACATCTCCTATTTTAAGCTTGGGTTTTGCCGGCTTGGGAAAAGAAAATATTGTTCTGAATCGGGGGGACGGTGTTAGAATGCCGGTTAGGAACTAGCTCGATCGAGGTCGGGAAACTAAAGCCATAATTTGCAAAAAATATTTAAAAACGGCGAAAAGATAGCCTTGGGAGGAAATTATGCGAGCGGTATTAATGGCAGGTGGTTCGGGGACAAGATTACGTCCGCTTACTTGTGATCTTCCCAAACCGATGGTACCGATTCTCAACCGTCCGATCGCCGAACATATTATTAATTTACTACGAAAGCATGACATTACTGAAATTATCACCACCCTGCACTATCTCCCCGATGTCATGCGCGACTACTTTCAAGACGGCAGCGACTTTGGGGTAAAAATCACCTACGCTGTCGAGGAGGATCAACCCCTAGGCACCGCAGGATGTGTGAAAAATATTGCCGAATGGTTAGATGATACCTTTCTGGTGATTAGTGGCGATAGTATCACCGATTTTGACCTGCAAAAAGCGATCGCATTCCATAAAAGCAAAAACTCGAAAGCAACCCTCGTCCTGACGCGGGTTGCCAATCCGATCGAGTTTGGGGTAGTGATTACCGACAAAGAAGGCAGAATTCGCCGTTTTATCGAAAAACCATCCACCAGCGAGATTTTTTCCGATACTGTCAACACCGGAACTTATATTCTCGAACCAGAAGTCCTCGATTATCTCCCCTACAAAGAAGAATCCGACTTTTCTAAAGATTTGTTTCCGCTGCTGCTGCAAAGGGGCGAACCTATGTATGGTTATGTGGCCGATGGTTATTGGTGCGATGTCGGTCATCTGGAGGCCTACCGAGAAGCGCAATACGACGCTTTATCCGGCAAAGTTAACCTAGAATTTCCCTATCGAGAAAAATCCCCCGGGGTGTGGGTCGGTACTAATACCTATATCGATCCTAGCGCCCACATTGAGGCCCCGGCCATGATCGGCAATCATTGCCGCGTTGGTGCAAATGTTCTGATCGAGAGGGGTTCGGTTATCGGCGATAATGTCACCATCGGTGCCGGTTCCGATCTGAAACGTCCCATCCTCTGGAATGGTGTGGTGATCGGGGATGAGGTCAATTTAGCCGCTTGTACGATCGCTAGGGGAACCAGAATCGATCGACGGGCCCAGGTACACGAAGGTGCGGTGATCGGACAATTATCGATCGTGGGGGAAGAAGCGCAGATCAACTCTGGAGTAAGAGTCTGGCCGAGTAAACAGATCGAATCGGGAGCCATCCTCAATATTAACCTGATTTGGGGAAATACTGCCCATAAAAACCTCTTTGGTCAACGAGGAGTATCGGGCCTCGCTAACATCGATATCACGCCCGAATTCGCCGTTAAACTGGGGGCAGCCTACGGTTCCATCCTCAAACCGGGGTCAACGGTAATCGTCTCCCGGGATCAACGTAGTGTCTCGCGCATGGTCAGTCGATCGCTGATTGCCGGTTTAATGTCCGTGGGGGTGAATATCCAAAACCTACAAGCGAATGCTTTACCGATTTCGCGGACTTTAGTGTCTAAATTAAACGTAGTCGGTGGCATTCACGTTCGTATTCACCCCGATCGCCCAGATTTTCTCTTAATCGAGTTTTTAGACGAAAAAGGGATTAATGTTTCCAAAGCGAGGGAAAAGAAAATCGAAGGGGCCTATTTCAAAGAAGATCTGCGACGGGTGGGAATGCAGGAAATCGGCAGTATGTCCTATCCGGCTGATATTCTTGATAATTACCGCAAAACCTTTGAAACTCAGCTAAATGTGGAGGCTATTCGCAATAGTAGTTCCAAAATCGTCATTGATTACGCCTACGGAGTCTCAGGAGCAATTTTACCGGAATTACTGGCTAAATTTGGCTGTGATGCCGTGGTTCTCAATGCCAGTTTACGTCAGAATGCCCTTTCCATGCAGGAAAGAGAGTTACTAATCCATCAATTGGGCCATGTGGTGGAGGCCCTGAAAGCGAACTTAGGGGTACAAGTTTCGGCCAACGGGGAACAATTAGTCCTCGTCGATGAGAGTGGTTTATCGATTCGCGGGGAACAATTAACTGCTTTAATGGTGAATACAATTCTGACCGCCCATCCTCGCGGTACAGTGGTAGTGCCGGTTCATGCTTCTAGTGCCGTGGAACAGATCGCGCGTCGTCACGATGGCCGGGTGGTGCGGACAAAAGCCAGTCCTAGCGCTTTAATGGAAGGATGTCAAACTAATCCTAATGTGGTTTTAGGAGGATCTGGGCAAACTGGCTTTATTTTTCCGCAATTACATCCCGGTTTCGATGCCATGTTCAGTGTGGCCAAACTTTTGGAGATGTTAACCATTCAGGAACGTTCTCTAGCTCAGGTGCGGGCCGAGTTACCGCGCATTTACAATAAGAATACGGCGGTGCGTTGTCCTTGGAAAGTCAAGGGATCTCTGATGCGCTATCTAGTGGAGACTCACGCTACCGATAATCTAGAGTTAATCGATGGGGTGAAGGTGATTAATCCCCTTAATGATGACTGGGTATTGATTTTACCCGATGCTGGAGAACCTTTAGTGCATATCTACGCTAACAGTGAGCAGCGGGAATGGGTCGATCGGACAATTAAAGAATATCGTCATCGTGTGCAGTATTTCGTCGAACATTACCAGGGCGAAATAGTGATGATTTAAGAGTTTTCTGCCCTATTAGCCCCGAAACTTGACTATGATGACTTTTTTGACCTAAAAAGTGTCTTAGCCCTGTAGATGCTCATTTTTTCCGCAAAAGGAAGGCGATTCGATCAGCCGCCGCCTCACCGGTGCGGATCGCTCCCTCGAAAAATCCTGGCCAGCGATCGGCCATTTCTGTGCCGGCCCAGTGAATCGGTCCGACGGGAGTAAAAAGAGCCTCGCCGAAACTTGTCCAGACTCCGGGGGGCATAAAAGCGGCATAGGCTCCACCAGTCCAGGGATCCCCGGGCCAATCCACCTCATCGTAACTGATCGGGAAAAGAGCCTCTTGACCGAAATAAATAGATAAATCCGAGAGGACGGCGGCACGACGCGCCGGTCCACTCATCGAGCGCCAACGGTTATAGCGATCGCCAACCACAAAGGTGGCGATTACCCCGACGCCGGTTTCAGGATCGGAACTATCAGCACAGAGTTCCAACCATTGACAATTTCCTTGGGCAACTCCCGCTAGTCCCTGTTTTCGCCAGAAAGGTTGCTCATAGGAAATCAGGATTTTAGCGCAGCATCCCATCGGTACTCGTTGGGTTAGTTGTTCTCGCTGGGGTGGCAGCGGGGGATGATAAATAATGCGGCCGGCAAGATGGGGCGGCATGGCAATGATGGCAAATTTCGCAGTAAAAGTGTTCTGGCTGGTTTCTATGGTCACGCCGGCCGAGTCATAATTAAGGCGAAAAACCGGTTCCCCCAGTCGAATTCGCTCTCCTAACTCCGCTGCGATCTTGTCGGGAATTTGTCCCGCTCCGCCATGGATCAGTTCGGCTTCTGGATGTTCGCCCTGAGGGGCGCAATTTTGTCCCCAAAGAACGTGCAGCAGTGAGACTTGGTTGGGTTCGGCCGGCCCGAGAAAACCCACTGCACGGGCCATATAAGCAAAATACCATTGACCAAAATCTGTGCTGGTGTTTTCTTCAATCCACTGGGCAAAAGTTTTACTGTCTAGTTTTTTGGTGTGATCGTTGCTTTGGGGATAACCTGAAGGTAGGGTTTTGGCTAGTTCTTGAAAACGCGCCCATGCTGACATCGCATCTTGCCATTCTGCCGCGCCGATATCGGGTGCTTCTCCCTCGTGGAAACCTTGAAAAAAACCATTGAATTCATAGCGTTTGTTGTTAAAGACTAGGACGGTTTTTCCCTGATTGGGAGAGGGAAAACGACGTATTTTATACTCATCAAGGAGGGCTAAAAAACGCTCTTGGGTTGGGCCTACCCACTGACCACCTCGATCGATCCACTGTCCCGAGGGGAGATATTGACCAGACATTCTGCCACCGTAACGATTTCGCGCTTCGATCACCAGAACTTGATGACCTCGCCTCTGGAGATTACGCGCAGCGATTAATCCTGCTAATCCTGCCCCAACAACGATACATTCATAGCTAGTCCACTGGAGATTTGTCATGATTTTAGCTCCACAGAATATTTTATAATTAACAATTATTATTTTCTCCGATTTTTGCCTCAGTTTCTCTATCCATTGGCTCTTTTAATTAAATTATCTGCTACCATCAATGTTTGATCTTATTAGCGATCGCTTAAGCCAACACCTAGAACAAATTGTCCGAGAAAGAAACCCTTTTTTCTCTAGTCAAGGACATTTTTATGTGCGAGAATACCTGCGACAAGAGTTAGGCAATTGGGGAAAGGTTGAATCACATTTTTTCTCATTTCAGGGAAAAGTTTACGAAAATTTAATCTTGGATTTGCCTAACAACAGTCAAAAACCTCCGATTTTAATTGGCGCTCATTATGACACGGTGCCAGGGTCGCCGGGGGCTGACGATAACGCCACGGGATTAGCGGTATTATTAGAATTAGCGAGGTTTTTTGGGGAGAATCAGGCTAATTATCCAATTCGTTTAATTGCCTTCGATCTAGAAGAATACGGATTACTGGGGAGCATTGCCTACGCAGAAAAATTAAAACAAACTAAGCAGGATTTAAGGTTAATGTTATCCTTAGAAATGCTCGGTTACTGTGATAAAAATCCCCATTCTCAAAAATATCCAGCTTTTCTAGAATATTTTTACCCCAACACTGGGGATTTTATCGCTTTGATTGGCAATCTCAAAACCCGCAAGGATTTAAATTTTCTCAGTCGAGTCCTGCGGGAAAATCAGACTCCCTGCGAGTGGTTGCCCGTAATTTTTGGAGGTTATATCGTCCCCGATACTCGACGCAGCGATCATTCTCCTTTTTGGAGTCGCGGTTATTCGGCAATTATGGTGACAGATACGGCTAATATGCGTAATCCCTATTATCATAGTTCTCAGGATACAATCGCTACTTTGGACTTAAATTTCCTAACAAGAGTCTGTCAAGGTCTCTGTTTTGGATTGCAATCTTTACCGATGAGATAAAAGTTAGCGTTAGCGTAACGCACCAATCCCAGTTAGAAACCCAACATTATTGATGACATTGGTGTGGTTGGGTTTCGCTCAAGCGTCACTAATATTTGACAGACAAAAGTTATTATTGCTCAACCCAACCTACTGCTTAAGTCACTTGTCTTGGCAAAATTAAAGTCTATCCCGTGTTTTTCCATATCGATGTTGTTCTTTCGATCATCTCACTCAAACTGGATTTTTTGTACTTCACCGCCGAACAATTTTTAAAAATTCCCTTGGTGTAACGATCTCTGTTTTCCCATAGCGTTGCAGTATAAGCAAATCATTGTCACCAGTAATGAGATAGCGTGCTTCCCCACTGGTTGCCAGATTTAGGAATTTGTTATCGTCTCGATCTCGGCAAATTTCAGTGTGGTCAGTAGGTCTAATCAGCAGCGAAATTTCCAAAATTCTTACTAGCAGTTGTCGGCGCTGCTCCAGTGTAATGTACCTCTCGAACTTTGGGAGAAGAAGTTTTGTGACCAACTCGCCTATGGTTGCGGGACTTTGCAGAATAATAAAGTTATTAATCGCGTATTCTACAGCCAAAGCTGGTGTTGTCGTACTGCTTAAGGCGAAGCTTATAAAGACGTTCGTATCGATAACAATGGGTTCACGATTCATCTACTAAAAGCTCTTCCAACTTCTCATCAGTCAATCCCTGACTCTTGGCATAAGCACGAATTTCATTCACCACTTCCATCAAGGCTTGGGTGGTTTCTTCCTGTTCGTTCCCCGTCATCTCATGATTCTCGATGGTGAAATCGACACACGCATGAGCGGATAAGCCTAACTGCTCGATCGCTGTGGGAATCTCGCTAATTTTAACGTTTCGGATCGTTGCTTTCATGTTTTCAAAGTAGCACAAATACAAACTTAAAACAACCCTCTCATTACTTTTTGCTCGGTTTCCTTCTTAATCTTGAGTGTAGCGTGTAGGGTGCGATCTTCGTTAGCGTAACGCACCAATCCCAGTTAGAAACCCAACATTCTTAACGACATTAGTGTGGTTGGGTTTCGCTTAAGCGTCGCTAATAGTAGTATCCTAACATCGGCAACAAATAAACCTCCGCAAACCATCTGTAACCATTGCTGGCGAACAGAATTTAGTTGGACGATCAGTAATGTGGTCAAAACAGTTATCGTAGGGCGTTGACATATTTTTTTCTCCGAATCACCCATAATCTTATTTTAACCGTTCAGGGGGCGGTTATCAAGTAGCCATTAGTTTTGTAATGGGGATTTATGCCCCGCTCCAAAAACTTTTCGCCTTAAGGCGAGGTTTTAGACCCGATTTTTTCGATAAAAGCAGACCACGGAGGAATTTTTCACAGCACTAAAGCTCTGCAAGAATTATCACTTTAAGCGCTGACATTTTCTGTTTCTGCTGGTTGAATTTCCGGCATTTCTACTTTAATTAAACTCACTCTAGCACGATAAAGTAGTTTTTCCCCATGACGATAGCCCCGATAACGAACTAAAACGGGTGTACCGATTGCTGCTTGACCATCGATCAATTGATGGATTTGCGGATCATAACTAACATGATCACCGACACTGTCAATTGGTTGCACTCCCCAGCGCTCCAGTAACTGCATAATCGGTTTAACTAGGGAGAGGATTTTGACGGCTGCTAGGTCGGGATTTTTGCGGGCAACGGCCTCGGCCGTGGGCCATTGAACTAACCAAGATTCGATCGCTTCGATGCTTTGACGTTGAAATTCTGCGGCTAATTCTTCTTTTTGCTTGTCTAATTTTTGCTGTAAATTTTGATATTCTTGTTCGAGAATTTTTAATTCCCCTGAACGATCCTCTGTCCCCATCGTCGGGATTTGAAAATGAGCGAGGAGATCGCTAACTGGCAGCTGCATCGCATTAGCTAATTTCACCAAAGATTCAGAGGATAATTTGGCGATTAAACCATGGCAAACTCTCTGCAATTGCCAAGAAGATAGACCCGATAACTGACTCAATTCTTCCAGATTTTTACAGCCAATTTCTGCCATTAACTGCTCTAATTTTTGCCGATGATATTTATATAAGGACTCATTCATGGGACTTCTCAGCTTAAGCGATGTGTTTAGCTAAAACGGATTTAGGAGCGCGACGAACTCGACAGAGAATTGTTTCTTTACCGAGACGCTGATGAGCGGCAAAGCGATGGCAACCGGAAAAACCGTAGTAGTTACCATCCACCTCCAAAACATCGATCGGTTCTCGTAATCCCTCCTCAGCGATCGATTGCATCAACTGATTAACTTTTTCGGGATCGGTTTGTCGCGGTAAAGGACGACGAATTTGGGACAGAGGAATGTTTTTAATTTCCATACTGTCTTCACTATAGCACATTTAGGCTAAACTGAAGATAAGTTGACTCGGTTGCTGATGCAGTGGTCTGCCTCGGTGCTGGCCGTTTTCTTAACACAGACAAGATTTTATCACTCAGTCCTCTCCTTTGCTGACTATGACTATTCCTCCTATCAGGGAAAAAATTATCCAGCAAAATAGCACCAATGCTTCCTATCAGCGCGGTCAATATTATTACGACAGCGGTGCAGTTATTTCTCTTTGGCAACGGGGGCAAAATCTGCAAGCTTTAGTGAATGGTAGTGAGGTTAAACCCTATCGAGTTGTCATGGATTTTAACCAAGATAATCTTGAGAATGTCTCCTGTTCCTGTCCCTACGATTACGAGGGTTGGTGTAAGCATATTCTGGCGGTTTTATTAACCTGTTCTCGTCAACTATAATTAATTATCAAAAAAGCCTCTCTAGAGGAGTTATTGACACCGATCAATGAAAGTAAATTAAGAAAATTGCTTAATCATTTAGTGGCTAAACACCCAGAAATTATCGAGACAATTGATAAGTTTTTAGTGCCAGCTACCCCACTTAATAAAGCGGTAGGAAAGATAACTATTAATATCAAAACTTATCGTAATACTGTCCGTAATCAACTGCGGCAATTCCTGCGAGCGATCGAAGAAGATTACTACGAAGAAGAGCCAATTTCTAATGAAATTTACGCCCTAGTGGATGAGGCCCAAGATTATTATCAAAAGGGAGAACCAGATAATGCGATCACTATTTTAGAAGCAATTATTAGCGCCTGTATCGAGGAATGGGATGATTTAGAAGATATGGAATGCCGATTTTGAGATGAGTTTAGTGGCCTTACAACAGGGATGGGGCGATCCAGTTTTAGAGAAGATTTTACGGTGAGAATCGGCTAATTTTTCAGAAATGTGGTCAGAGAATATCCGCGATTATGCCCAAACATTAACTTCTATTCGCTTTACTACCCGTCTTTTTCCTTATCGCGAACTCAGGTTACTGTAGGATTTTAAAAATGGCGATCGCTCTTAGAGCAAGATTTCCAGTGCCAAAGTGAACCCCGGAACCACATCCTCCCCGCTTAAAATCGCGTTGGCGGGATAACAGGTAATCGTACCATCCTGACGGTAGACAAAAGCCTGTTGATTCTGGCGATCAATTAACCAGCCTAACTTAACCCCGTTCTCCCGATACTCTGCCATTTTCCGCTTTAACTTGCTTAAACTATCGGTTTTAGAACGGATCTCGATCACGAAATCTGGCGCGAGATCGAGAAACTCATCTTCCCTTTGCTGCCACCCAGACGGTAAACGCTCTTTAGCGACAAAAGCCACATCAGGAGAGCGTACCGCGCTATTAGCCAGCTTAAAACCGCCGCTAGAACTAAAGACTTCCCCTAATTGGTTTTGTTCAACCCAAATCGCCAGACGGGTTATCGCTTTTACTTCTCGATTCGCCGAAATACTTCCGATCGGTGCCATAGTGACTAAGGTTCCATCTGCATTGCGTTCAAAGCGTAATTCCGGGTTCTGACAACTGAGGCGAATTAATTCCGCATCAGTAATCGTCGGGGATTTGCTTACCATATTGCATCAAAAAAAACAAGTATTTTTCACTAAATGATAACAAAGCGATGCCGATTGCCGCGCTTTTTCCTTTTGTATCCGAAAGGAAAAAAAATTGATTGCCCTATCCTGCATATTCCCAAAAAAACAACCGATGAATTAGGTAGAAGTTCAAATCACCCTCACCGAGGAACTAGCCATGAAATCCTTTGCCCTTCTCACCACCGTCAGTCTAATCGGCCTCTCCACCCTCGCCACTGTTCGCCCCGTCATCGCCCTAGAGAGCCGACAACCAGTCGAAACCCGGATCGCTCAAGCGAACTACAAAGAAGCGATCGCCCACTTTAACCGGGGAATTAACTACATCCAACAGGAAAAATATGATCTCGCCCTCGCTCAATTCACCAGAGCGATCGAACTCGATCCGGACTATACCGAAGCTTACCTCGGTCGGGGCATGATTTACACGATTCGCGAACAATGGCGGCCGGCGTTTCAAGACCTGAACACCGCGATCCGACTAAACCCCCGCGCTGCCTACGCTTACCATTTCCGCGGATACGTCCATCTCGCATTTAACCAGAGACAAAATGCGATCGCCGATCTAACAACGGCCGCCGAATTATTTCGCCAGCAGGGAAACACAGAAATGTACAACAGCGCCATAGAAGCACTACGGCAGATAGGTGCGTAAGTTGCAAGGGAGAGCGATCGCTCTCCCCCTCTAAACTTTTGTGAAAAAAGCAACCTGAGGACTTAAAACTTGATCGCATAATTGGGAAAAAACCAACGATAACATCCTTGCAAGTATCCCTCGACTAAAGAGGAGCCAACCCGATGAAACCAATTACTTTCACCCTATCGGTGCTACTGGCCACCACTGGCCTACTCGTTCAACCCGGAGGCTTCCTGATGGAAAACATTCCACCCATCCTCGCGCAGGAGCAGACCGCTTCTAGAGTCTATCAGAAAGCCAGCCCCGCCGTCGTCACCGTCAAAAATGGCAGCGGCCACGGTAGCGGCTTTCTCGTCAGTCCCGACGGTATCATCATTACCAACGCCCACGTTGTTGCGGACGGACCGCGGGTGGTGACAGTGAAATTTTCCAACGGACAGCAGGCCTCGGCAGACGTGATCGGCTTCGCTAAAAATGGCGTGGATCTGGCCGTCCTGCGGATTTATAACCGCCAAAACCTGCCCTATCTTCCCCTCGCCCGTCCGAACTCCGCCAAAGTCGGCGAAAGCGTTTTCGCCATCGGCACACCCTTAAACGAGGACTATCAAAACACCCTCACCCAGGGCATTATCAGCCGTCTCGACCCCGAAAAAGGCATTGTGCAACACAACGCTAATATCAACAAAGGCAATTCCGGCGGGCCGCTTTTGAATTCACGGGGGGAAGTGGTGGGGGTTAACGTCGCAGGCGATATCGGGAGTTACGTTTACGACGGTGCGGGAAACCCGATCGGCCTTACCCAGAGCGGCATTAATTTCGCCGTTTCCCTCGATCGCCTGCAAGCTTTCCTCACCGCAGTTAAAACAGGTGATGTCTCCACCGTCTCAACATTAGGACAGGACGATCGGATACAGTTACTCGCCCTCCCTCTTAACGGTCAGACCGTTCAAGGCAACTTGACCAAAGACAAAAACCAACAATATTACGGGTTCGAGGGTCGTGCCGGACAGAAAATCGTTCTGGATATGAACAGCAACGAGATCGCTCCCTATCTTGTCCTCTATCGCGTTCTCCAATCTTCCGAGGGGACAAAATACCCAGAGGTCGCCCGTAGTGACCAGCGCGTCGATCGCGCCCCCGGGGATTTTAACGCTCGACTCGTAACCGAATTACCTGCCGATGGAGTTTATATCCTAGTGGCTACCTCTCGCGAAGGGGGTGAATCGGGTCGCTACACCCTCAACGCCGCCGCTAACCCTTAAATAATCCCATTTTGACCCTAATCACGATTCTAATCCCTATTTTCTGAGTAACTATCCCTATGAACTCTAGATATATTTCCCACCGTCTCGCTTGCGTCGGCCTCCTCGCCACTGTCCTCCTCGGTGGTATCGCCCCCGGTTTCAGCCAATCGACCACCCCGAATGGCGTCACCTTCTTCTGTAAAGAGGTGTTCGATCGCGCATCGGGAGGAAAAATCCCCGCTACCCTCGCTTGGATTCCCCAAAGAAGCGGCAATGTGCGGATTATCGGCTGGAAATCGGAATATTTCTCCAAACGTTCCCCGGTTCGTTGCGAGGAAGTCACGAAAAAATTCCAGGAAGCATATAATCAAGGGCGTTTTAACTATCTCACCACCGGCCGGGCGAAGGGATACCCGATCATCTGCAGCGTTTCACGATCCGGCGATCCCTGCGATGGTAATAGCCAACTTTTTACCCTTAAACCCCACGATAATCCAGATTTAGTCTTGCAACAACTCATGGACATCCTAGAGGGGAAAAGCTCGGATATGCTCCTCCAGAATTCCGGAGATAAAACCTATATCTCGATGACGGAGTTTTTCGCCAAAGCACCACTCGCCGATCGCGACGCACCCTGTGGTACGAGATCGGCTGGCCCGCAAAATAATTGCGTTCCCACCCGCTAGAATTTTCGCTGTTTTATCCCGAATTTCCCCATAATAACCATGTTGAAACCCTTTCCCCTACTCCTAAGCCTCCTACTTCTGCCCGTCGTACCGGTTAAAGCGCTATCCCCTTTCTCTGCTCCGGCGATCGTGGCGGAAGACAGCCCAAACGCGCAGATCGAGCGATCGATCCGTCAAGTCACCGTTAAGATTACTAGCGAGATAAATCGGGGATCGGGAATCATTATCGGGAAAAAAGGCAGTATATACCTCGTTTTGACCAACGCTCACGTTATCCGCGGCGCGAAAACCCTACAGATCCAAACCCACGACGGCCAAACCCGCACAGCCTCGATCGCGCCGAATTCCCTTTTGGAAGATAAGGATCTGGCCCTGGTGGAGTTTAGCGATACCAGGAATTATCCGATCGCTAAAATCAGTGCCATTCCCCTGGAAACGGAACTAGATATCACTGTAACCGGTTATTCCGCAGAAACGGGGCAGTACACCACCGATAACGGGAAAATTGAACAAACAAGCGATCGACCCCTCCTGGAAGGCTACAGCGTCGGTTATAGTGGCGATATCGTGCAGGGAATGAGCGGCGGTGGTATCTTTTTCGAGGATGAGTTAATCGGCCTTAACGGGCGATCGGCCCATCCGATTCTCTCTAACTACATCTACGAGGACGGTACAAAACCCACAGACGCGGAAATCCAACAGATGAGAGCGGTTAATTGGGGCATTTCCATCAATACCCTATTAACCTACATCCGTCCCGAAATCCTGACCGCGTACCAATTACCCTTACCGAAAAGCTCACCGGGCATCGAAAACCCCACCTATACTGGCTATATCGCCCAATTAGAAATAAAAGCGAAGGGTTTCACCGTCCGGATCGATAGTAGCAGTCAGGCCAACGGTAGCGGCGCAATTATCGCCCAACAGGGAAAAACCTACACCGTATTAACCGCCGATCATGTCCTCTGTGAGAAAATCGCCGAGGAGAAAACCTGTGCCGATTACACCTATACCCTCACCACCAGCGACGGCAAAACCCTTCCCCTCGACCGAAAAACCATTATTCGACAGGAAGGGGTCGATCTGGCCATTTTTACCTTCGAGAGTAACGAGAATTATCCGGTCGCAGAAATCGCCAACTATAGCCCCAATCGAGAGAGTCCCGTTTTTGTGGCGGGATTTCCCAAAATCGGCGATAAACGAGCGGGATGGCTTTTTAGCGGCGGTGCAGTGAAAAGTCAGGAGGAAGGACTTCTCGCCACGCGACAGAGTGATTTTACGATTACCCAAAGTGGGGCATCGATCAGAGTTAGTTCCCTGAGCGGCGGTTACGATATGGTCTATACCAGTATTACCTTCGGCGGTATGAGCGGCGGTCCAGTCTTAAACGCTGCAGGACAGGTGATCGGTATTCACGGGCGCTCTGAGGGGGTTAAGGGTAAAATTCAGCTAGGTTTTAGCTTAGGGATTCCGATTAGTAGTTTTATCGGTTTACAGGAAAAATTTCGAGTTAAATTATCTTCTTTCGTTACCGCTCAACCCCAGTTAACAGCACAACAACAGCAGGAGATCGATCGCACTCTTGTCAGTGTAGAGATACCGGAAACCAACGCCTCCGCAGACATCTGGATCGAGCGGGGAAATCAACTCTGGCGCTTGAAAAAAGACGAGCGGGCCCTGCAAGCCTTCGATCAGGCGATACAATTAAACAATCCCGAATACACCTATTTAGCTTGGTACGGTAAGGCAAGAGTTTACGGGCGCAAATACAAAGCTCGGGAAGCGATCAAAGCCCTCGATCAAGCCCTCGCCACCCTACCCGCTCGCGAGAAAGGTTCGGAATTTCACGCGGAAATTTTAAATTATCAGGGTGTATTTTATAAGCAGGTGAATCAATCCGAAAAAGCGATCGATAGTTTTGAACAAGCGATCAAAATCTCTCCCCAGAATCCCAACTATTACAATAGTCTATCGTCGGCACTACAAAACGTAAAACGTTACGATCGAGCCTTAGCAGCGATTAACCGCGCTATAGAAATCGCTCCTCGCTCCAGTTGGTATAGCAATCGCGGGAATATATACAAGGACCTAAAAAAATGGGATCTCGCTTTAGCTGATTATAATCAAGCTCTGACGTTGAATCCGAATAACTCTAGGGCTTATATAGCTCGCGCCGATGTGTACGAAGAGCGGAAAGAATGGGATTTAGCCCTGGCTGATTATAACCGAGCCATCGAGATCGATGCTAATTTCGCGGCAGCCTACCGGTCCCGGGGAATTTTTTACACGGAGCGAAAACAATGGGATTTAGCTCTAGCGGATTTTAACAAAGCAATTACCATCGATCCTAATGATCCTAACTCTTATGAAATGAGAGGTATTTTTTATATTTTTCAAAGTGAAGAGGAGTTAGCGATCGCCGATCTCACAAAAACGATCGAAATTAATCCCTATTCCGTTGTCACCTATTTAATGCGCGGTTTCGCTTACGAAAAATGGCAAAAATGGGATTTAGCTCTGGCGGATTATCAGAAAGGAATCGAACTCGATCCGAATTCCGGCCTGGGTTACGAGACTCGCGGGCAATTCTATACGGAGCGGCAAGAATGGGACTTGGCCCTAGCGGATTTTAATAAAGCGCTCGAACTCGATCCGAATTCCGGCAACGGTTACCAGTTGCGGGGAAGTCTTTACATTAACCAGAAAAAGTGGGATCTCGCTCTCGCCGATTTGAACAAGGCGATCGAACTCGGTAATTTTACTGGTTATGTCGGTCGAGGAAATGTTTATTTTCAACAACAAAAGTTGGCTCTGGCCCTCGCTGATTTTAACAAGGCGATCGAACTCTCGCCAAACCCCGAATTCGCTTACGGAGTTAGAGCAATTTTATACTGGGATCGAAAAGAATGGGATCTGGCCCTCACCGATTTAAGCCAAGCGATCCGAATTAATCCTTATTTCGAGTTAGCCTATCGCTATCGGGGAGATATTTATCGCCATCAAAATCAATTCGATCTCGCCCTCGCCGATTATAACAAGGCGATCGAGCTTAATAGTAACGATGCAGAACTGTATTACAACCGTGGGGAAATTTACCGACAACAGCAAAAATCGGATATCGCCTTAGCTGATTACAGTCGGGCGATCGAACTCGATCCGAAATACTGGTCGGCTTATTTACAACGTTATATTATTTATGATCAACAAAAGAAATGGGATTTAGCGATTGCAGATATCACGAAAGTTATCGAGATCAAGCAATTTCCCAATGCCTACGTCGCACGCGGCCTCAAGTACCTAGAATGGCAAAAATGGGATTTAGCTCTAGCGGATTTTAATCAGGCGATCGAGCTTAAGCCAGACGATGCTTCGTTTTACTTTACGCGAGGAATGCTTTACTATCAAACTCAAAAATGGGATTTAGCTCTAGCGGATTTTAATCAGGCGATCAAACTTAAGCCGGATAATGCTTCATTTTACTCTACGCGAGGAACCCTTTACTATAAAACTCAAAAATGGGATTTAGCTCTAGCGGATTTTAATCAGGCGATCATTCTCGATCCCAAGCTCAAGGACTCTTATAGTTTCCGGGGAGACATTTACAAAAGACAGAAACGCTATCCCGAAGCTCTCCAAGACTATCAAAAAGTTCTCGAACTGGACGAAAAAAATCTGATTGCGATTACCAATATTGGCTTAATTTATTACGAACAAGGCGATCTAAATTTGGCCAGTAGCCAATTTCAAAAAAGTCTGGAAATTAACCCCCAATCTGCCGAAAATCAACTGGCTCTCGCTGTTACTCTCTACCGTCAAGGCAATACGGAGAAAGCGATCAAACTTGCTAAAAGTGCGCTTACAATCGACCCTGAATTTGCTCAGGTTGAAACCCTGCAAAAAAATCTCTGGGGTGATAAAATCATCGCCGATGCTCGAAAACTGTTCTCGCAACTGTAGTAGTTTTCTAGGTTGGGTTGAGCGAATAAATATGTTAAATAAAACCTCTCAATTCTCAGGGAAAGGGAAACCCAACATTTCAGTTATCAGTGATCAATGATCAGTAATATTCCCCCAACAGAATAATATGGCAACTTATGAAAAGGTGATGCAGATTTTACGCGAATTAGGGAGGTGACAAATGATAAAAACACCCGTTGATTTATACCGTAGAGGTAATGCTACATCTCCCAGAATCGATCATGTTCGTCCTAACAAAAATATTGCCATCTATGAAAATAATGGGCAAATATGGGTAAAAGAAACCCTTGTCGATGGACAAACACCTGGGGGAATTTCGACCTTTTCCGTTCAGGGAATAGGAAACAACTGGTGGAAACTAGATCGGGGAATTTCTATTCCCAGTGAGCTAGAATTAATTAATGATCGAGGTAATCACTGGTTATGGAAACCCTTATTTCCCATGTCAATAGAAACCTATCAACAAGCTTTAAGGGTAATTGGTGAATTTTTTTATCGTGTAAGTTGAGGTAAACTATGAAAACTCTATCATTTAAAGACATCCAATTTATTATCGAAGCTCTCGAATCCCTTCTCAAAAATTATAGTGACCGTATTCAACAAATAGAAGCTCGCGAAAACTATGAAGATGAAATTTCGGACTTAAGTAATGATTCTTTATTTTTACAAGAATTAATTACTGATTTACAAAATCAACAAACACAAGAATTGGCTCTACTTGTGCCTGAATTTGATTTAAAAAAAATGCCTTTACAAACATTAATTAAACAAGGAAAAAACCTGTCAATTGAGGAAAAATTAATCTTATTGGAATCTCTAACTTCATCAATCCGCGAAGAATATAATCTAATGCGAACCTGAAATGAGAAATCAATGATTACTTATTTAGCCACCGTTCATAAAGTCCGTAGTCGTGGTCTTTTATATGCCAAATTAAAACAAACCGAAAAAGCAAAAATTGATCTATAACAAGCAGCTATATTATTCCACCAACAGAATAATATGGCAACTGATGAAAAGGTGATGCAATTTTTGCAGCAATTAGGGCAATAAGTGGGGGGGTGAGTTATCAGTATTTAGTTTTTTCTAGTCTAGTCTGTTAATTGTTCATTAAAAACCTTCGGGATGGATGTTATTTTATGACCCTAAAACAACTCATACAAGACAAACGAGAGGATATCCTAAAAATTGCCACCAAACATGGTGCTTTTAATGTGCGTGTATTTGGTTCCGTTGCTAGAGGTGAGGAAACCGAAAATAGTGATATTGATTTTTTAATTGATTATGATTTAGCTAAAACATCCCCTTGGTTTCCAGGTGGATTATTAGTTGATTTAGAGGTTCTCTTAGGGTGTAAAGTGGATGTAGTAACTGAAAAAAGCCTTCATCATCTAATTAAACAGCGAATCTTAAAGGAGGCAATTAAGTTATGAATGAAGATCAAGTTTATCTTGAATACATTTTAGACTGTATTGATAAAATTAAGGAGTATTTCCAAGTAGGAAAACAGGAGTTTTTTGCTAATTCAATGATCAGCGATGCTATCATTAGACGCTGACAAACTTTGGCAGAATCAACTCAACGGCTTTCGGAGGAATTAAAGGCAAATATTCCCGATGTTGACTGGCGTAATATTTCTGGTTTTAGGAATATTTTAGTACATGATTATTTAGGGGGAATTGACCTTAATACAGTTTGGGATGTGGTAGAGAATTATTTGGATGATTTAAGAGAACAGATTTTAAGACATCTAGAATCAGTCAATACTTAATCAAAGTCTAATTTCGTAGGTTGAGTTGAGCGAATAAATATGTTCAAGAAAACCTCTCAATTCTCAGGGAAAGGGAAACCCAACACCCAACACCTAAATCCGTCTGAATCGGCACTCGCTATTCCCCTCCTCTCATTACTTTTTGTGGGGTTTCTTATATCATTTTTCTTTATTCCTGGCAGGTATTTTACTCCCCTCTCCCAGAAGGGGAGAAGGGTTGGGGGTGAGGGAAATTAACCATCTCTGCCATTACTTTTGAAAAATGATATTAAAAAATTTTTTCCCAGTCCTTGACAACTTATGTTAAGTTGATAGTGGCAGTTGCAAGAAACTAACCCCCAGTTCTCACCAAGAAATTGTTAAGATGAGGAATTTTTTCTCGTCGGTTTCTGGTGCGAAGAATGGAGTCGAAGACGATTACCTGTCCAACTCGATCCCTATCCCTTGGTAGAGTGACTGACGGATAAGCTCGATCTGTTTGCAGATTTGGCCGGTTTTCTCGTCGCTAGTCATTCAATGATCAATGGGGAAAGATCGAGCCTACCTAATTTTAACTATCTTCTCTCCTCCCTAATCAAACAATGCCTACCATGACCTTAGTGTTACCAATGGTGTATCTACTGGTGATCTACCTCTTACTATCGATCGCCAACAAAGCTAAAATCAACTCCTAATCAGTTATCAGTTATCAGTTATCAGTTATCAGTTATCAGTTGATCAGATTTGAGTTTTAAGTCAGCAGTATTACAGCGTTTCTCAGATACATGAGGTTCGTTCTTGCAGCTGAAATAGTTGATTAGCAACTATTAGTGTCTGTGCTTCACCTTGACGAGAAAGGCTGTAAATAGCAGTTTCCTACTGTCTTTTCACTGATTACTGCACACTGATTACTGCTCAGTGAAAAGGCTAACGGTTATAAAACAGGGACGGGTAAATAAACCTTTTCTACCCCGGGAGAAAAACCGAGCCATTGACGAGATAAACGAGCAAAAGTATCAGGATCACCGCTAACTGCGAAGTTGGTAGGTAGGGGTGTTTCGGGATTTTTTATACCTAATAATTCTAGCTCTTTTTCCGCCGCTCGCACAACGGAAGCGGCGGGATCTACCAAGCGCACAGAACTAGGTAAAAGACGACGTAAAACCGGGGAAAGATGGCGATAATGGGTACAACCATAGACCAGAGTATCAATATTTTCTGCCAGTAAAGGCTGAAGATATTCCCTAGCCACTTGCTTGGTGTAGGGGTCAAAAATGCGGTTAGCCTCGATCAAAGGTACAAATTCGGGACAGGGAATTTGCCAAACTTGGGCAGTAGGATCGATTTCTTGAATCGCTTGTTTATAGGCATTACTTTTAGCCGTAGCCGGGGTAGAAATCACACCAATGCGCTTTCCTTTTTCAACGGCAGTTTTTGCCCCGGGTAAAATTACCCCCAAAATTGGTAAATCTTTAAATTCGGCCCGCACTTCTTCTAAAGCCAAGGCGGAACTGGTATTACAGGCCATAATCACCATTTTCACCCGGCGCTCGCCCATCCAAGTGAGAATTTCCCGGACAAATTCGATAATTTCCCCTTTAGAACGGGTTCCGTAAGGAAGTCTAGCGGTATCAGCGAAATAGAGAATTGATTCTTGGGGCAGTTGTCGATACAACTCCCTTAAAACGGTCAGTCCACCCACACCACTATCAAACACACCAATCGGACTAAGTTGTGATTCTCTCATAGATATCGAGGAAAACGCTGATCTAAAGTAGCTTTATTTGATGATATTAAAACACGGATTTTTTGATTGGTAAACTAATGCTCCAATCATTTAATCATTAACGGAGATTTCGTTGAATATATTCAATAATCCCCCCAGCGATCGCCGCCGCCATTTGTCGTTGAAAGTTGGCATTGGCTAATTTAGCAGCATCCTCAGCGCCAGTAACGAAACCCACTTCCACGAGGGTAGAGGGCATTTTCGAGGTTCTCAGCACATAGAAACGGGCCCGACGCACCCCCCGATCGCGCATATCGACACTGCGGACAATATTGCGATGGATGGTGTCCGATAAACGGCGATCACCGAAGTAATACACCTCTAGGCCATTGACATCCGGTCGTGCTTTCCCCATAGAGTTAGCGTGGATACTGACAAATAGATCGGCATCAATCCGGTTAGCCAGATCCGTGCGCCCTTGCAGGGTGACAAAAAAATCGCTATCCCTAGTTAGACGCACATCGATGCCCTGTTGTTGCAGGATGCGGGTAACTTCTAGGGAAATGGGCAGAATTACGTTTTTTTCCTGAAGGCCACCAATTCCGATCGCCCCCGGATCCTTACCACCGTGGCCCGGATCGATCACCACCAGAAAGCGGCTATTGCGTTGTTGGGGGGGATTAGGAGTGGGGTTAGAGGGGCGCGGAGGTGGGTTAAATTGCCCCGTATCTGGGGGTAAAGGGACAGGTATAGTGGTGGAGTCAGGAACCTGAGAAACGGGGCTAGAATTGCGGGAGGAAAGCAATTCTAGGGCTAGGGTTTGATTGCCCGTTTGAGTTAATTGTCCCAGTTGAAAACCCGCGGCCGTCTGTACCAAAATCAGCACCTTATTGGCGCTTTCCTGACGTACCCGCAATTGATAGATAGGACTATGGCGACCAAAGCGCGGACCGCGAAAAGACTCGGCTAACTTAGCATTTTCGATGCGTAGTTCATAGACACCATCCCGGTTAACAATGCCGTTAGCTTTTAGGGGTAAATCCGCGCGAATTAAGAGGCGATCGTTATTACCTGCCAGATCGATCGAGGATATCGTGGCCAAACGACTGCTAGAAGGGGGATTATTGGCAGTTTTCGCGGGGGGATTATTGGGACGGGGAGTGGGATTAGTGGCGTTAGTGGGGGGAGGTGAGGAGATATTATCCACGGAACCCAGACCACCCCTGGGCAGTAAAACCAAGCCACCAAAACGACTATAGAGAGCTTGCCAATCGGGGCTATCTTTATTAACGCTTAGGGAAATCTTAGCCCGTTGATTGGCAGTCTGACTGAATTGAATATCGCCGACCCCATAGCGATTGACAGGGATAGTTTGACCGGTGAGACTACCGGGTAAAGTGGCCCCGGGTAATTCAAATTCGATTTTTTTGCCGTCGCGGCTGCGTTGACTGCGGATCGATCGCTCATCACCATTTTGCTCTAAACGGACAAAAAGACCATTGCGAGTGACCTGAAAATCATCGTTGTTGTCCGTCTGGCTAACTGGAGGTGGGGGAGTGGGACGGGTGGAACCGCGATCGGGGGGAGGTGTGGGGTCAGGGGTGACGGGTGGTTGCGTTTCCTCCCGAATCGGTTGGGGGTCTGGCAATTCCACTGTCCATTGGGTGGGCGAAATTCCGCGAATTTTTACCTGTTGAGGATCAAAGGTGTAGCCTGGGGCTAATTCAATCACTAAACGGGTAGTTTCCGCATCAAATTGACCAATACGGACACTTCTGACGATATTGCCAATGGGCCGGTTAATATTGGGTTGCCCTAACTTGATCCCGGGCAGATCGATCACGATCCTAGTGGGGTTAGTAATCATTTGCGCTCGCGGTTGCACTCGATTGTCGGTGGTGAAGACCAGACGATTCTCATTGGTGTCGAATCGCCAAAAGACGAGCTTGCCTGCCCAAGCAGGGGCCGCCACCAGCAACCAAGTTAATGCGCTTAGGAATAACCAATGAAATCTCACGATCGATGCTCCCGTTGCTCAGTTATCAATTACCTTTTTTCGGTAAAAATGGACGATTTTGTCGATTTTTTGCCATCCATAGCTCCGTTAATGCTCTGAGAATGACTATCAATAAAAACAAGCTTATGGGACGTTGGCATGGTCTGCTATGTTTCTGATCAGTTATCAGTTATCAGTTATCAGTTATCAGTTATCAGTCATCAATGAAAAGACAGCGCTGTTAGTGCCATTCAATACTGCTCACTTAACACTACCACTGGTAACTGCTCAGTGCTCACTGATCACTGAGCACTGATTGAGGACTGGCGGTAGGTTCTTTAAATACTAACCTTAACAGGGGCGGAGCGATAAAGGTAGTCAAGATCACCATCATAATAATGGCCGCATCGGCAGCGGGGGATAAAGCGCCACTAGCAGCCCCGACTCCGGCAAAGACTAAACCCACTTCACCCCGGGGAATCATGCCAACTCCGATCGCCAAGCGATTGAGTTTTTCCTTGCTGAAAACGGCTAACCCCGTCACCACTTTACCCAAAATAGCGACGACAATTAAGAAAGCGGCCAAGACTAATCCTTCTCGATTAGTGGGAATAGCGGGATTAAGGACACTTAAATCGGTTTTTGCCCCCACACAGACGAAAAATATCGGTACAAATAAATCGGCGATCGGGAACACTTGTTCTGCCAATTCCGATCGCTTTTCCGTTTCCCCTAAGACCAGGCCGGCAGCAAAGGAACCGAGAATCGCTTCTAATTGGATAACTTGGGCAATATAGGCAAGAATAAAGGCGAAAATTAGGGAAACTAAGAGCAATTGTCCCCTAGTTTTCATGCTATTAACTAATTGAACGTAAAAGGGGCTTAAAAAACGACCGATCAGGATCGCCCCGATCACAAAAGCGCTAGAACTAATAACTAGATAAATTACTTTGCTAATTTGCACTTCTCCGGTCTTCACCAAAGAAGCAACGACAGCGAGAACGATAATACCGAGAATATCATCGAGAACCGCTGCCCCGATGATAATTTGACCTTCTTTCGCCGATAACTGCCCTATTTCTGCTAAAACCTTGGCGGTAATGCCGATACTGGTAGCGGTTAAAGCTGCGCCGGCAAAAATAGCGGGAATGGTGGCCAGATGAAAGATATAGATTAAACCCAAAGTACCCACCAAAAAGGGAACCGCAACTCCCACCACTGCGACGACGGCTGCCTGCGGACCGACGCGAATTAATTCCTGCAAGTCCGACTCTAAACCGATCTCGAACAGCAGGATAATTACCCCCAATTCCGAGAGGACGGAAATTACCTCACTGGCAGCACTAAAAACGGCGGGAGATTCCTCTGGGGTGAGGGATGACGTGGATTGTAGGAAGTGAATTAGGAGAGAATCCTCGAATCCCGCTCCTCCTTCTGGAAAAACCAGTAATTTTAGCGCAGAAACCCCGATGATCACGCCACCGACTAATTCTCCTAGCACGGGGGGCAAGTTGAATCGGACGCATATTTCCCCCCCCAGTTTACAGGCGAAATAAATAACGGTCAAACTCAGCAGCACGCAGGCTAAAACTAAGGCACTATCGGCAGTTTCGGCTGTAGCTGCCGAGGCTAACAGGGGAAGATTAAAACTCCAAGCGGAAGAAAGGAAAGGCTGTAGTATCATCGCTCGCTCAAAATTACTCCCAATACTCTAACAAGCTGGCGGCCTATTCAGTGATTCCCTATTAAACTTTGCCCCTTGTCCAACTTCTACGAGGGTTCAGCCGTGGCCAGGTGAGGCTGAGATAAATTGTCAGACTTGCTATTATCGGCGATAATAGGGGGCAAAATAGCTAATAGCTGACTCCACATCCTATTTTTGACGACTACCGCCGCAATCATCGCTTTAGCACTGGACAGTCCTTCTTTCGCCAGTTGGTAAATAATTTTTACAGACCCCTTGACAAGATGCTTATTTTGTGTTTTCTAGATGTCGTACCAAGAGTGATCGTCGTGTCGCCATTATCACCGCAAGCGTGCATTGGACGGGGATGTGAAGAAAGATAGGGAGCCTGATTGGCTCTCCTCTTCTTTGTGTGATAAGTTTAACTTATATAGTAGTGATCGATCTCTGTGTCCTTTGTGTCTCTGTGGTTCCTTCCACTCACTGGGATGCAAGACTGTATCTTAGAATACATTTTACCCACCAAACCTGGGAGAGCCCCTGATTTTCCTTATCTATTCAATACCCAGTTTTTGCAATGTTAGTAAACGTCCTTGACTAAACTCCTCGTACACTGTTTTCAGATGAGCAATATTCTCCTCCTCTGTTTCCAAAGTTTTCCCATCCTTAACCACTTTTTTGCCTTCACTTGCCAAATTTTTCCAAACAAATTGTACGGCATCTTGGTTAGAGGATTTAGCCAAGAGGAATAATTGTTCTAAACGATTGACCACTACTCCAGTCCCAATCAAAGGAGAAGCTAAAAAGCTTAATTCCTCACTATAGACTGCTTTCGCTTTCACTGCATTATTAAAAGCATCAGTAGATGGTTTCCGTTGTTGGCAAGTTTGCTCATCCACAGCAGGATGAATATAGCCAATACCAGTTAAAATCATCAGAGCTTGGTAAAGACCATTTAAGTTAATATTTGAGGTTTTGGGGTGATTTTGCAGTTGCAGTAAAGTTTGGGGAGATTCCGCCAAAACCTGACAAATTGGCTGATAAACTGTCTCCTGTAACTTAACTTCTCCCACGGGAAACTGATGCTCGAACTTGATAATTGCGGGATTAACAATCAGAGCAAACCGAGTTTCTTGTAGTTGTTTAACCTGTTCTTGGCTGGTTAAACCTAAAGAGCCTCGACTAAAAATATCACGACGGAATTGGCTATTAACAAAGAAATCTCGCACCACTTCCCGATAGATTGGGTCGCTAATTTTTGCTAATTTTTCTTGGGCAACTGGGGAGAGATTGACCGCATCAATATGGTCATTAATATGGGCGGAACCCACATATTTAAGTTTAGCATCCTCTAATTCTTTCGCCACTTCATCGAAGTAAAAAGAATTCCATTCCTGATTGAAATACTCGTGAGCTAAATAATAACGATTTTGTTCCTTTAGGCGCTCGTAACGACTTTTTAAGATTGGATTTTGGACAAAATAACTAGCATTAGCCTCTAATAATTCTCCCGTAAAATTAAGTGCCTGTTCAATGCGAGTTAAAATTGGTTCGGAACTGTGTTGACCATGACGTAACATTAAAGCTTGCATCGGCATCGCCGCCGACCAACCCGGAAGAGCATTATAGGAGATATAAACTAATCCCCCCACCTTGAGATTGCGGCGAATAAAATTAACTATTGCTTGGCGATTTCTGGCACTAATCCAGCTATAAATTCCGTGCAGACTGATGAAATCAAATTGAGGTAAATCTCGCTCTAAAAATTCCTCAAAACTATCATCAAAGAAAAGAATATTGTTCATTCCCGCCTTGACCGCTAAATCTCTGGCGGTGGCGATATGGCTAGGATTGAAATCATTGGCATAAAATTGGGACTGGGGATAGGTAGCCGCTAAAATATTCGTGGTAAAACCCTGACCACAGGCCAATTCACAATAGGTGAATTCTTGGCTAGAATCGGGGGGTTGAATCGATTTAATCAGAGTCGCTAAACCTAATTTTAGGGGACTTAACTCGCCGTAAAAGCCGCTAGTGTAGTTAACTTCCGATACATATCCTTCTGTCCAACTCATAGATTTTCCTCAAATATAATGGCAAGTCATAAAATTAAGACTTGATTATACAGGAAAAGAGCCATGTCCCCTAGATTGGCTCTTTTGGATTTGGTGGGTAAAATGTATTCTGAGATACAGTCCTGCTGGCGAGGGAGTGGAGGGAACCACTCCAGACACAGAGGACACAAAGATCGATCCTATGTAAGTTAAACTTATCACACAGAACCTAGAAGAGC
>NZ_JADBUP010000121.1:0-2500 GCF_020245605.1 Microcystis sp. M061S2
TGCTGCCCTGGGCCTGGCGCGATGCCAAGCGCGCTGAACTTGCGGCATGAGCAGCCGCAGGCAAGAACCTAAGCGGTTAAGCCAAAAAAATAGTGGGGCGCAGACAACGGTTACGACGCGGCTTCGATCCCTGGTGGATGAGGTCCGCCTGGTGCCGGAGGGTGATGATCTTCGTGTGGAGGTTCGCGGTGCGCTTGCTGGTATTTTGCACCTGGCGTCGGGCGGTGCTGGCCTGGAGGGTGCCGGTGCTGGTATGGCTAGCGCCGGTGCTGGTTCCCAAGGCGTTGTAATGCCGGGACAATCTTCGGATGTTCTTGGTATGTTTGGGTTGCAAATTAAGATGGATGCGGGGACAGGATTTGAACCTGTGACCTTCAGGTTATGAGCCTGACGAGCTACCGGGCTGCTCCACCCCGCGTTGGGTGATGTGTTTTGTATGATCCCGTATGGTGGCTCGGCGGCGACCGACTCTCCCGCGTCTTGAGACGCAGTACCATGGGCGCTGGTGTGTTTCACGGCCGTGTTCGGGATGGGAACGGGTGTTGCAACACCGCGATAGCCACCGAGCCACCATACAGGATCATGTTATGGTGATGTGTTGAATTGGTGTGGTGTGCTGTTGCGTAATTTGGCGCTGTGCGCGGTGAACTTCTTTATGGGAAGTTCGTTGCGGTGGAATTTGGATATGTAGTTCTATCGGGTGATTAGTACCGCTTAGCTGAGTGGGTTACCCCACTTATACGTGCGGCCTATCGACGTGCTGGTCTTACACGGCCCTTAGGGAGACCTGGTTTTGAGGCTGGTTTCCCGCTTAGATGCCTTCAGCGGTTATCCATTCCGCACTTGGCTACCCGGCGATGCCGCTGGCGCGACAACCGGTGCACCAGAGGTGCGTCCGTCCCGGTCCTCTCGTACTAGGGACGGCTCCTCTCAAGTCTCCAACACCCATGGCAGATAGGGACCGAACTGTCTCACGACGTTCTAAACCCAGCTCACGTACCGCTTTAATCGGCGAACAGCCGAACCCTTGGGACCTGCTCCAGCCCCGGGATGCGATGAGCCGACATCGAGGTGCCAAACCTCCCCGTCGATGTGGACTCTTGGGGGAGATCAGCCTGTTATCCCTAGAGTACCTTTTATCCGTTGAGCGATGGCCCTTCCACGCGGGACCACCGGATCACTAAGGCCGACTTTCGTCCCTGCTCGCGCTGTCGCGCTCGCAGTCAGGCGGGCTTGTGCCTTTGCACTCAACAGCCGATGTCCGACCGGCTTGAGCCCACCATCGCGCGCCTCCGTTACCTTTTGGGAGGCGACCGCCCCAGTCAAACTGCCCACCAGGCAGGGTCCCGACCCGGGATAACCGGGTTCGGTTAGACGCCAAAAGAGCGCAGGGTGGTATTTCAAGGTTGCCTCCACCGAAGCTGGCGCCCCGGTTTCAATGGCTCCCACCTATCCTACACAGCCCTCTTCTGGCGCCACTGCCAAGCTGCAGTAAAGGTTCATAGGGTCTTTCCGTCTGACCACGGGTACCCCGCATCTTCACGGGGAATTCAATTTCGCTGAGCCCATACCGGAGACAGTGGGGAGGTCGTTACGCCATTCGTGCAGGTCGGAACTTACCCGACAAGGAATTTCGCTACCTTAGGACCGTTATAGTTACGGCCGCCGTTTACCGGGGCTTCAGTTCGATGCTTGCACATCTCCCCTTGACCTTCCGGCACCGGGCAGGCGTCAGACCCTATACGTCGTCTCTCGACTTCGCAGAGCCCTGTGTTTTTACTAAACAGTCGCCACCCCCTGGTCTGTGCCACCCACCCTTGGTTGCCCAAAGATGGGTCCCGCTTATCGCTAACTTACGCGGGTAATTTGCCTAGTTCCTTCGATATGGTTCTCTCAAGCGCCTTGGAATACTCATCCAGTCCACCTGTGTCGGTTTCGGGTACGGTCCATATGCCAGAGCTATTTCCCGGACCAATCCAACCGCCACCCCAATCCAATAAGGGGTGACAATGTTTCATGGCCGTCACTTCTGGCGGGCCCAGGAATATTCACCTGGTTCCCATCGGCTACGGCTCTCGCCCTCGCCTTAGGGGCCGGCTCACCCTACGCGGATTAACCTTGCGTAGGAACCCTTGGACTTTCGGCGACAGGGTTTCTCACCCTGTTTGTCGCTACTCATGTCCGCATTCGCACTTCTCATACCTCCACCGCCCCTCACAGGTACGGCTTCAACGGCCTAGAGAACGCTCCGCTACCGCGTTCTTTCAAACACCCATAGCTTCGGCACGTGGCTTGAGCCCCGGTACATTTTCGCCGCAAGATAGCTATTAGACCAGTGAGCTATTACGCTTTCTTTAAAGGATGGCTGCTTCTAAGCCAACCTCCTGGTTGTTTTGGCCGTCTCACATGCTTTCCCACTTAGCCACGATTTGGGGGCCTTAGCTGATGGTCTGGGTTGTTTCCCTCTCGACAATGGACCTTAGCACCCACTGTCTGTCTG
>NZ_JADBUP010000122.1:0-17189 GCF_020245605.1 Microcystis sp. M061S2
CCGCCACCGCAGCCCTGTTAATTTTTGCGTTAATCTTCTCTGTGGTTTGATTGCTTACTGTCACCAGCCGAAAAAACCCTCCTTGAAGATGGAATGGGCTTTACCCCCCGCTGCTTAACCCGAACTGGGGTTAGTATTACTCTTGCAGTTTCTCCCAGTAGTGTTAATGAAGACGGGACAACCAACTTAGTCTATACCTTCACTCGTAGCGGTTCCACAACAAATGCTTTAACAGTCAATTACACCCTCGGGGGAACAGCTACTCTTAATACCGACTACACTCGTACAGGGACTACCAATACTGTCACCTTTGCTGCTAATTCATCCACTGCTACTATAACTGTTGACCCCACTGCTGATACCACAGTTGAACCCGATGAAACCGTCACCTTAACCCTAGCTTCTGGGACAGGTTATGCAATTGGGACAACCACCCCAGTGACGGGGACAATTACCAATGACGACTTTTCCCAACTATCCATCAATAATATCACCGTTGTGGAAGGTCAAGATAGTAATGCAATTCTTACCGTCACTGTCAACAACCCCAATCCACAACCAATTAGCGTCAACTATACCACTGCACCCATTAACGCTACTGCTAATGTAGATTACACTAGCAAAACTGGAACTCTCACCATTGCTGCTAATACTTCTACTGCTACTATTAGCATCCCCATCCTCAATGATAACCTTAATGAGGCAAACGAAACTTTTGCCATTAACCTCAGTAATCCCGTCAATGCAACTCTTACCAATAACAAGGGAATTGTCACCATCAGCGATACCTTAACCGCTAATGTCACCACTACCCTACTCGCTAATGTGGAAAATCTGACCCTCACTGGTACTACAAATATTAACGGAACTGGTAACACCTTAAATAACATTATCACCGGTAATAGTGGTAACAATATCCTCAATGGTGCAGGCGGAATTGATACTTTGGTAGGTGGTTTAGGAAATGACACCTATCAAATTGATACTACTACCGATACGATTACGGAAAATGCCAACCAAGGTACAGATACTGTTCAATCTTCTGTAACTTACACCCTGGGAAATAACTTAGAAAACCTCACGTTAACTGGGACTACAAATATTAACGGAACCGGTAACACCTTAAATAATGTTATCACTGGTAATAGTGGTAACAATATCCTTAATGGTGCAACAGGAATTGATACCCTCATCGGTGGTTTAGGGAATGATACCTATCAAATTGATACTACTACCGATACGATTACGGAAAATGCTAACCAAGGCACGGATACCGTTCAATCTTCTGTAACTTATACCCTGGGAAATAACCTAGAAAACCTCACCTTAACGGGAACCGCAAATATTAACGGAACTGGTAACACCTTAAATAATATTATCACCGGTAATAGTGGTAACAATATCCTTAATGGTAGTGATGGGAATGATACCTTGATTGGTGGTACTGGTAATGATACCCTAACAGGGGGTGCGGGTGGCGATCAATTCACCTTCAACAACCGCAATGAAGGGATTGACACAATTACTGATTTTCTCTCCAGTCAGGGGGATAAAATTGCTGTCTCTGCTGCGGGTTTTGGCGGTGGTTTAGCCGCAGGAGTTGCGATTACAGCCGCTCAATTTGTGTTAGGAACAACTGCATTAAATGCCAGCAATCGCTTAATTTATAATACAATCACTGGAAGACTATTCTTTGATGGGGACGGGACAGGTACACTAGCAGCCATTCAAATTGCAACTCTTAGTTCTAAACCCACTCTTACCGCCTCTGATATACTTGTATTAGTTTAATCTTAATACAGCTTGTCGGGTGCGTGTTTGCGGTTAAAAAGGTCTGTAAGCGTTTTCAACACCCTAGGAGAGGGGAAAGGGGAATTATGAATTATGAATTGGGGAGAAGGGAGAGAAAAAGCTGATAACTGTTTACTGATCACTGATAACTGCTATTCGTACAAAATCTCATCAAAACAAGCTTCTCCCACACTGGATAAAGTTCTAGCGGCAGCTTTATCGGTTTTCGACTTCTGCACGAGGGCGCGGAATTGCTGTAGATTGTAACGAGCCTGAAATTTTTTAATCGTGCAGTCGCATAGGTCCTTTGCCACATCAGCAGCTAACCCCTCCCCACGCGCTCTTTGTAAACATTCTTGACGATAACTGTCGAAATTCGTGGCAGTATTAGAACTTTGGCTAAGGTAAACGGCATTATTAGCCTGTACTGGAAAGGATAAAGCTAATAAACCGATAAAAGTTAGTAAATATCTTTGATTTACGATCATAATCGCTTTTTTAAGCCTAAAATCCCCCACTAGATTAGAGAACCGCTGCCTAAATTATAGATCGATCACTTGACTCTTGGGTTCCACTCTTGGCAAACTGTCATCTGTTATGCTAGGATAAATACTGCTTGATCGGCGCCATCGCCAAGTGGTAAGGCAGAGGTCTGCAAAACCTTTACCCCCAGTTCGAATCTGGGTGGCGCCTTGGAAAACATCGGCATCTTTCTTTTATTGCCTTGTCTAAATGAAAATTTAACAAGGTTTTACTTGATAGGCTGCCACTAAATAGCGAAAAATATACTCAACTATCTCTAAATAATTCTCGGTAGTTTCTAGAGACTCACCCCACACCGTCACGCCATGGTAAGAAATCAGTAAAGCGGGAATTTCTGGGGGGAAAGTTGACAATCTACTTTCTATTTCTGCGGCAATTTTCGGCACATCGAGATAGTTAGCAAAAACCGGCATAAATACTCGGGGATTTTCTACCCAAATACCTAAACCTTTCAACATTTCTAAGGGAGGTAACGATAACTTGTCCTCGCGAGCAAAACGGGAAACTAAATTCGCTTCCACCGAGTGGACATGATAACAAGCTTGTGCTTGGGGAAAGAGGCAATAAATCACCTGATGAATGCTAGTTTCTGCCGAAGGACGATTATCCCGATGAGCTAATTCTCTGACTTTTCCCGTCAGATCCACGCGCACAAAATCCTCTTCTGTGAGTTTACCTTTACTTTTGCCACTGGCAGTAATCCAAAAACTATGATCATCAACTTTAGCGGATAAATTACCCGCTGTGCCAAGCATCCAACCCAGTTGATAAAATCTTCGGGCAGCTGCCACTAGAGATAGACGAGGATCGCTCATGGTTTTTAGAGATATGGTGGATAGGGACTGACTATTATAACAAGTTGAAGCCAGCAGACGATCCACTCCCCAGCAGATTTGCTGAGGATGTCAGTCAAGATCATCTCGCTCAAAACTAAACCCAAGGTAGAAGAGAGCGAGGAACCGGTGAGCAAAAAGGAAGATTTAACCGTGGCAATGTGTTAGGAATGTGTTAGGTTAAAGATAATTGCAGCTTTGATGAATCGAGGGTTGAGCCGTGAATAACAACTTTTTCCGCAGCTATTCTGTCAATGATTCTGGTTTGGGTTGTTTCTTATCTTTGATTTTAGTCGGATTGTTGTTAGGCTCGATCGGACTGGGTTGGTTAGTCAATGGTTTTTTAATTCTCGTGGCATTCCTAATCATTTCCCCCGTCATTGCTTGGGGAATTTTTCGCTGGTGGTTGCGACGCAATTTAGTTGAAGATAGCTGTCCCGTCTGTAGCTACGAATTTACGGGTTTTAATCGCACGGAATGCCAATGTCCTAACTGTGGTGAACCGTTAAAAGTGGCAGGGGGTAAGTTTATTATTCTCACCCCTCCCGGTACGATCGATGTCCAAGCGATTGAAGTACCTACCGGACAGTTGGAAGATTAGGGTCAAACCATTACCATCTAGGCACGCGCACCAAACTGAAAGCGGGGGATCTGAATTTTAACAATAACAGCAGTCCCAACAGGTGAATTGACCAATGAACGAGAATTAAGCCCCAAATAATTGCAAAAATTAAACTACTAACGGCAAGAGCTTTAAAAATATCATTATCGGTCTTTTGATACCAGAGAAGACTAAGGAAGGAAAGCAGTAGGAGTAGAAGGGGAAAGAGTGGGGAGAACATGGGGATCACCATTGGGTGAGGGGACTGTCTTCACATCCATAGCCTATCATTTTCCCTTGACGGCTACGGGTAGCAGCGGCTACATTCCCCCCTATTTGTCATAAATCTTTAGAATCAAATTAAAAAGTTTACAAGCCAATCTTTTAGTATAAAGGTGGCGCGACAATCATCCTCATTGTAACGCAAAATAGCCGCCAATAAAGTCCGATCTCCTGTTTTTAACCACTGGTCATACCACCAAACGCATTGATCCCCGCTTACTCCTCGATCGCGCCATTGAAAGCCAATCCAGTTAGCGAGGGATTTTAAAGAATAACTTTCCACGGGAAAAGTTACCGAGTTAACTACATGATAGTGCAGATCAAAACAGCGAGAAAATAACTGATTAATCAAAGAAGAAGGAGTTTTATAAAGATAACCTAATCGCTTAATTGTTTCCACTTCGTACTCAGAAAAGTGAAAAATGGGTGCTTGATAATCCTGCATGACTAAGGTTAAAAATTCCTGCCAAATCCTGCCTTCATCTTCTGGCTTTTCTGCCAAAAAGGGATAAAACTGCTGGGTATTAACTCGATAATCAACGCGTAAAATCCCCAAAAGATAATCTAAATTCTGTTCTGGTTCCGCTTCGATGTCAAAATAAAATTCAATCTCGGCCCTCGGTAGGGGGGACAAATAAGCAGTTTTGCCGTTGCTTTTGCGAAAGGCCCGATTTTCAATAATTGCTTGGGCCTGTAATTGTAACTGATTAGCCACCTCTACCCCCATACCCTCCCCCATACGGGTAGGACAGGTAAGCGCCAGGGATTCCATGGTGGAAACCCCCAAAGACTGTAAAAATTGGTAACGACTGGGAGTCACCCCCGGGACTAAAGAAAGATGTTGACTCGCTTGGGCGATACCATAACAGTGACTATACCAATGACATAAACTGCAACGCTGACGCGAGATAAAAACTTCTGGTTCTTGGCGATTAATCACCATTTCGCCGAACTTTTTGATTATTTCCTCTAGTTTAGTTAACCAGAGATTCAATTCCACCCGATAGCGATTATGACGACGTAGGACAATTTCCGCGTAATTGGGAAAAACTCCCTGCATACTGGCCAATAAATAGGCGTAAAAAGTAGCCAGCATTTTATATTCAGGCTTAGGACGGCGACCGAGTTGAATATTGAGGGGATAATAAATCCAATCGCCAAATTTCGACTTTCCTGCCTGTTTAATTAATAAATGGGGGGAACCGGTTAAAGAGACGGGATAGCCGGATTGTAACAGGACTCCGTGATAAATACAGGATACCCCCTGACGCATCAAAGCTTCCGTTTCCCTAGCGGCGGCTAAAATATCGCCGGTGGGGGTAGTCAGGGAATAATAATCGGGATAGGAGTCTTGCAGGACTTTTTTAACGTGAATTTGACTCTCCTGGCGCAATTTAAGCAAAAAATCTCGCTCAGGGTCTTTTTCTTGGCTATTGCCGTAGAGATTTAAAAACCCACGGCGTTGACAACGTTGGTAGTCTAGAAGTAGATCATCGGTCAGTAGCATTCTATACAAGGAGAAAAGTTAAGCTTTCCTGGACCAGTGAGGTAAAGTAAAAAATAATAAATTAAAAAAAGGAAACATTCCCAAGTGTGTTTCCTCTACTTTAATACTATTGTGACAATTGCGACTTAATGCGTCGATAGGATTCAGCCGTCGGTCGTTGGGAGTCAGGAAGTGGGGAAATGGGGAATTCAACTAAAACCCGAAAACCCGAAAACCCAACACCTTCTAACTGATAACTGATAACTGATAACTGATAACTGATAACTGACCCCCCCATCTCCTCGCTTATGCAGAATTTAGACGAAAATAGCCTCGATTTCGCCGTTAGTAAACCGGATTTAGCCGAACAAAGACAGGAATTTCGGGGACTTAGCAATAAAGTTTATTTTAATTTCGGTGGTCAGGGAACCTTGCCCAAGGCCGGATTAGAAGCGATTATCGATGCCCATAATTTTCTCCAACAAAAGGGGCCTTTTTCAGGACGGGTAAACGATTGGATTACCAAAAAAACGGAACTTCTCAGGCAAGAAATGGCTCAGGAGTTGGGAATTAGCCCCAGCACTCTCTCTATCACCGAGGATGTCACTGTAGGCTGTAATATCGCCCTCTGGGGGGTTGATTGGCAAGCGGGGGAACATATTTTACTAACCGATTGTGAACACCCCGGAATTATCGCCACGGTTCGGGAAATTGCCCGTCGTTATCATCTGGAAATCTCCACTTGTCCTATTCGGGAAACTTTAAACGGCGGCAACCCGATAGAAGTGATTTCCGCTCATTTACGGCCAAAAACTAGGGTTTTGGTGGTCAGTCATGTTCTCTGGAATACTGGACAGGTTTTACCCCTCAAGGAAATCTCGCAACTTTGTCATGATAATTCTGTCACCGAAAAACCCGTTTTAGTGGTGGTGGATGCTGCCCAATCCGTGGGTTGTTTGCCCTTGGATTTAAGCACTACCGGCGCCGATTGTTATGCTTTTACGGGTCATAAATGGTGGTGTGGACCGGCCGGTGTGGGGGGATTGTATATTCGTCCCGAAATTTTTCCCAGTTTACAGCCCACTTTTATCGGTTGGCGAGGTATTGAAACAGATAACCGAGGACAGCCTATCGGTTGGAAACCCGATGCTAGACGCTTTGAAGTGGCCACTTCTGCCTATCCTCAATTTGAGGGTTTAAGGGCAACTATTGCGGTACATAACGCCTGGGGTGATGGGGGACAAAGATACGAAAAAATCTGTCAATTAGCGGCTTATCTCTGGGGAGAATTAAACACAATTAAAGGGGTGAAATGTTTAAAAAATTCTCCGCCAGAATCTGGTTTAGTTTCCTTTCAAATTGACTCGGCCATCACCCCACAAAATTTAGTGCAACAGCTAGAAAAACAAGGGTTTTTACTGCGAACTCTCCTCGACCCCCTCTGTGTGCGTGCCTGTGTCCATTATTTCACTTTGCCCTCAGAAATCGAGCAGTTAGTAGCAGCTATCAAAAAGTTAGTTTAAACCGCGTCGGGGATATTTTTATCCCTCGGCCATTAAGCGCAATAATTCGTCAGTAGATAACTTACCGCTTGCGTCGGTCCCCTCCAATAAACTATCGGCGAGATCGCGTTTATGATGGTGCAGATCGACGATTTTTTCCTCGATCGTATCCTTGGCCACTAAGCGATAAATCGTCACCGGACGTTTTTGGCCGATGCGGTGAGCGCGATCGGAGGCCTGATCCTCCACTGCGGGATTCCACCAGGGATCAAGATGGATAACATAATCGGCCGCGGTGAGATTTAATCCTGTCCCCCCGGCTTTTAAACTAATTAAAAACACGTCCCCTTCCCCCGCTTGAAACGCTTTCACCTGTTTCTGCCGATCGCTGGCTGGGGTACTACCATCGAGGTATTGATATTTTATCTGCCGTTGCTCGAGATAACTGCGGACAATCGCTAAATGATCGACAAATTGACTAAATACCAACGCTTTATGCTGATTATCCAATAAATCATCCAGAATTTCCCCGAAACGGGACAATTTCGAGCCGGCTAAATCCAAATCTGGAGCCACTAACTGCGGGTGACAGCAGGCCCGGCGTAATTTCATGATCTCTGCCAGTACCTGGAGATGTTTTGCCCCGGCGGTACTGTCACTCTCGCTTAATTTCTCCAAAGCGCGCCGCCGTAAGGCCTCGTAAAACGCCTTCTCCTCGACGCTTAACTCGATCGGGACTAAAATCTCGGTACGGGGCGGTAATTCCGCCAGAACTTGGTTTTTGGTGCGCCGGAGAAGGAAAGGCCGCACCAGTTTTTTTAACTGTTCGCGAGCGGTTTTATCGCCGTATTTTTCGATCGGGGTGGCGAAACGGCGATCAAAACTTTCCAAGGATCCCAACAATCCGGGGTTAATAAAACGGAAAAGATTCCATAATTCCCCTAAATGATTCTCGATCGGTGTTCCTGTGGTGATTAGTTTAAAATCCCCCCGCAGATTCATCGCCGCTTTCGATCGCTTGGTGGAGAAATTCTTAATCGCTTGGGCCTCATCGAGAACGATTGTCCGCCATTCCACCCCGGCCAACATGGTGGCCACTTCTTCCTGCTGTAATAACCCATAGCTACAGACCAACAGATCAAAAGGTTGCAGTCGATCGAGTAGTGCTTGCCGATCGCCTGTTCCCAATTGGATGATATTTAAGGTAGGTGCGAACCTTTCCGCCTCACTAATCCAGTTCAAACATACTGAAGTAGGAGCGATCGCTAAAGTCGGTCCCTCCGAGGCGCGGGTAAGGATCACTGCCAGGGCCTGTAAAGTTTTCCCTAATCCCATATCATCGGCCAAACAGGCCCCGGCCCCCCACTGGGCCAGCCTAGCTAACCAGCGAAAGCCTTCCAATTGATAGTCTCGCAATTCTGCCTGTAGAGTTGAGGGGACTTCCGGGGTAAAATCCTGACTCTCCTGAAAGCGTTGTAAATTATCGCGCCAACGTTTATCGGCCTTGAGTTGTCCCACTTCCTCGGTGAGTTCCGAGAGCATCGGGGCAGCGAAGGGATGAAACCGCAAACCGTCCCCGGACTTTTCCGAGAAAGCACGCATTTCCTGTAACCGTTCCCGAAATGCCTCTGTTAATGCGAGAAATTGACCATCTCCGAGGGGAATAAACCGCCCCGGCGATCCCTCTAGCAATTTCATCAACTCCTGCATACTCAGCACCGATTTCTCCTCTAGGTGCAGTTCCCCACTGACGGCAAACCAATCCCGTTGACTGTGGATATTTAGGTGTAGGTCCTGTAATCGAAGCTGACGCGACACCCGCCATTTTTCCCCTTCCGGCCATTCCACGAGGACACTATCGCTTAATTCCCGCAATTCCAGCAGTAGATCTAGACAATCCTCTGGATTTTCTAGCCGCCATTCCCCGTTTTCTTCCTCGAAACTGATCAGGATCGGACAAGAATCGATCGCTGTTTGGGCCAGTTTTTTCTCCAGGGCCAAATCCCTAGTTGTTTGCAGCCGTTCCCCCTCGATCTCGGCGATCACTGTTTCTCCCCCTTTTCCAGGCCGGAAATAGGGACCGGCTGCCCCAAAAGGACGACTGAGAACCGCCACTTTTAAACCCTCTCCGGCCAGTAAGAGATGAATCCGGGGTTGACTATCGGCTGCCACTGACCGGGCTGCTTTTCCTCCGCCGATATCGGAATGTACTGTCACCATCCCGGAGAGGGAATTGATCGCGGCCAGCACTTTTTCCCGGCCCTTGTCGGGGACTTCTAGGCGGTTGCTTTTGCCGATAATGTCGGCGATGCTTCGGTGTTCTGGCTTGACTTCGATTACCTTAACGCGAGTGGGGGTTTCTTTCCAAATCAGCACTTCTTGGTGATCGCTGAGATCGGGCAGTAAAGAGAGGATTAATTTACCCGATTTTTCCTTACTTACTCGCAATTCCGGTTCCCCGGCGACGATTTCTACCCGCGTTCTGGGGGAATCTTCCCAAAACACCAGGGGATGACCGATCAGTTCGATAATGGCCCGGTACTCAAAGTGATACTCGTTCTGGCCATAGTAACTGGATTCCACGAAGATATGGGCGCAAATTTTCAGGTCTTGCGGGGTTAAATAGTCAATTTCCCCGGTTTTTCGCAGACGTTTAAGGGAGACGGGACGGCCACGACTCCAATTACCCCGCGCGTCGAGTTTCTGTTCTTTTGGTTGCAGGAAATAATCCTCGGAATGGATAGAGAGAAACCAAGCAAGGCGGACGACGGGGTTAGATTTACCCGGGGTTGGTGTTGGCGCGCACAGATTAGTCAAGGCATTCAGGCACAGTTGCCAAGCTTCTTGGGGTTCGATCGCATCCACCAGGGGGGAAGGGAGATGCCAGTTTATAACCACCTCCGCTTCCGGCGCTCGATCGAGTCGGGACAGTAGGGCCCCGGTTTCCAGGGCTAACCAATGGTAGCCAGCCGCCTTGGCATCTTTGTAGAGGGGCAAGAGTAGGCGGGGCAGATGTTTTTTAGCGATGTCGCTACTCATCCAGTAGAGACAGATACTATAGAGAAGAGTCTCTAGACCCTGGCCCATTTGGTAGGGATTGATCGTCGCGTCGATGATTGCGTCTTTGGCCTGCATATCTCCCTGACGGGCAGCGATGATTTTTTCCAGACGGGCATAGATAGGACTGAAAGGATGATCGTTTTGACGCGTCACCCAATTGGTATAGCTGGCGGCTTCGGCGAGACGTTCGGGGGTTCCTTCTTTGAGGAGGGCGAAAATAAAGGAGAAGCCGCTAATTGAAGAAAAATAGATTTTTTGTTTTCCTTTAGCTTTTTTTAGGGCTTTAAGGGCGAAGGTATATTCTTGGATCGCTTTGCTGTTTTCCCCGCCTAGAAAGGCAATCCAACCCCGTATCGCCCCGATTTCTGCTGCTTGGCTTTCCGGGAAGGGGCGATCGAGATACCGACGCACTTTATCGCTTTGTCCTCGGATGATCGCCTGTTCAAGCCACAAATGGGCTTCGGAAACACTGGTCTGGTCTTGACAGAGTTCTTCTAGGAGGGAAAAAGCTCCATCGGCGCGAGTTATTTTTTCAAAAGCCTTGACAAGAATGCTATTTAGTGCTAGGGCTTGAAATTTGGTCGGTTGCGTCCGTAACCAATCCCCATCGAAGGGGTTATCGTAGATGAGAGCCAGAAGGTCTTCTAGGCTGGTTTTTGAGGAAGAATAGCTGGTTTTCTGATAATCGGCGATTTGTTGTTCGATCGAGTCGAAATCCTGACTATAGATGGCCAGACGGATTTCTCGGATTAATTGCTCTTTTCCCTGAAAAACTAGGCTTTCATCCCAACGAGTCCGGGGTTGCGCCAGTTTTGCCTTGATAATCTCGGCAAAACGCTTGAATTCTCCTTTACTAACGCTATCACGGCTGGCAATCTCGACGAGGAGGGGATGACAGCGCGGCCCGTAGCCTTTGTCCTGGGTAATCACTTCCGCTTCTAGGAGGATATCTAAATGGGATTTCAGGGTTTGGCCGTTAAATCGCCGGTTGTTCTCGTCGCGGTAATGGGATTGATTTAAACAGTCTAGAAAAGTGCTGCGGGCGATCGGTTCATAGATTAGGGAAAAAAGACGGACGATCACCTGATCGAGTGCCGATAATTGTTGGTAGCGTTCGATGAGTTGGCGGCGGATTTGCTCGATATCTTTCATATTCGGTTATATTCGCTGATAATCCTAATCTTTTTGCGGGGATATGCCTGCAATTTATGGGCGGGTTTCCAGAAAAGGTTCGATATCGATCGGGAACCAATCCCCGTCTAATACCTGTTCGAGAGTGAATATAGACTCTAGGGGAATCGCATTTTTATCGACGATTCTGGCGTTAATCAGGGATTTTCTAGCGGTTAAATAGGCTTTTTCCCAAGAATCGCGGGCATGGTTGACGAGGGTGGCACTATCTATTTTTTGTTCTAATTGCGATCGGAAAGCCGCGATCTCCACTATCCAGTGACGGGCATTCCGTTCTTTTTCCGATTCCCAATAGGATAGTTTTAGCAAGTGTTCAATTAAAACGGTTAATAAACTCGTTATTGCCTGTCTCTCGCTTTTTCCCATGCACTCCACTTCCTCGATCAGGTTTTCCCAGTCCACCAGGTCAAACTCTTTTCGCTTTAACAGTTCGGCGGTTTTTTCCGTCCAGAGAACAAAATCTTCCTCGTAGAGAGCGGTCATAATAGATTTATCTTCCCGACCGGGAGCGCAGGGTAATGGCTCGATTATAACGCTCGATCGCTATCGTTCGATCAGCTTCTAGTCCGGGGAATTTTTGCCAAGTTAGAGATTTATCCTCTAGCACAAGTTGTTCTTTTTGTCAAAAAAACTTTTTCTTTTTAACAAAAGTACACAAACATTTTGATCAACACTCTGGGGTAAAAAGGGGAGAAAGACAGAAGGTTACTAATAGTCTTTAAGTAGGCAGTGGAGATTTAGAGAGGGTTTCCAGGATGGCTCAACAGCTAAAAATACAAAAAGCACAGAAAAACCCATCGTTGCATACAGTAAAATTATACCAGAATCGCTGTAAGTATTGCCATCTCGTGAATAAATAAAAATGATTCTCAATTAATTCTTAAGAAAAAGTAAATATTGCGAAATGTAAATTGAAATCTTCTCAAGTATTAATGGTTTATTGATAAAAAATGCTTATATAAGCTAGACTGCATTGAAACCGCATCTTGAAAATTTTAGTACAAAGGCTCTGCTATCCCTTCTCCCCACTTCCCTTTAGCCAGTGCCTTCAGCCTAGAATTTAGGTGAGAAGATCGGTTGTTAGACAATCTCTCAATTTTTCAGATAAAATACGAACACTTGGTTCCGAAAAAATATGGCTATGCGCCCCATGAATATCATAAATTTCTAGTCCTTCGTCAGCAACGCCTTCCCATCCATTGGTTAGATCAAAAGCATTTATACCTGTATGTTTGGCTCTGAAAAGGGTGATTTTGCCCGGGTAAGATTGCGGTAGATAAAGTCGAGGGGGCGAAGCTTCTAGGGGCTTTGTTTCTGGTGTTTTTTCTGATGGCTGAACAGGAAAAGAAGTTCTTTGAATAATTTTTTGAACAGATAAACTTTTAAGTTTTTCGAGGAGATAAGAAACCCTCTCTTGAGGTTCAAATAATAAAAAGTTACCCCAATAAATTTGAGAATATCGGATCAATTCTGACATCAATTTTTGAAAACGAGAGCCTTTTTTCCAGTGGGGTGGCAGCTTAAGATGGGGATGTAGGGTATCAAATAAAATTAATTTGGCAACGGTCTGACCTTGTGCTTGCAGTTGTTTAGCCATTTCAAAGGCCACGTTTCCGCCATTAGAAACCCCCAATAATATATAAGGTCCTTGAGGGTAAAAAGCTTGCATTTCTTCAATGTAGTGAGCGGCCAAATTCTCGATGGGGGGTAACTTGTCTTCTTTTTCCTTCCCTTTTCTGGCAGCCAATCCATAATTTAAGCCATAAATAGGTTGTCTCAACCCTAAATAATTGGCCAAGGGACGGTAAAAACTTAAACCCTCCCCCAGAAGATGAATAGCAAACAGAGGAATTTTATCCCCCAATGGTTGAATAGGAACTAAAGAATACCAAGAGGATGACCATTCCCCTCTGGATAAAATCTTAGCTAATTTTTCGACAGTTGGGGCTTGATATAAAACAACGATAGATAATTCTTTCGAGCAAATTTTTTCAATTTCAGCCACAAGTTTGACCGCTAAGATAGAATCTCCCCCTAAGTCAAAGAAGTTATCATAAATACCAACTTCCTTAAGTCCTAAAATCTTTTTCCAAATCTGGGTCAATTGCCCTTCTAATTGATTACGAGGCGCTCGATAGGTTTGTTCTAGTGTTTGTTGAATCAGAGCATCAACCCATTTAATCGTAGCCGTAAATTCCCCCGTTTCTAGACGCTGTTTTAGGGATAGTCGTTGAATTTTTCCGGTGGATGTTCTGGGAATAGCGGATTTTTGCAGGGGAATAAGATATTTAGGGTTGATTCCTAGGGTTTGTGTCAGTTTTCCTCGGATATTTTTAGCCAAATTACCTAAGTCGCTTTCTTTGGTAATCGATGTATTAAAGAAGATCCCCAATTGCTCCGTTTCACTGTCGGCCTGTCCACAGCTAGAAGCCACTGTATAAAAGGGTTGAACTCCCTCTACTTCCTCGACAACGGCTTCAATCTCCTGACAGGAATAATTCTTGCCATTGACGATAATGATTTCTTTTTCCCGTCCAGTCACCGTCAAATAACCATCGTTGAGAAATCCCAAGTCTCCCGTATTAAACCAGCCATCTTCGCTAAAAAGAGTCCGATTCAGGCTGGGATTATCGTAATATCCCCGAGCTATTCCGGCACTCCAAATCTGGATAGAACCGATGTCCCCCTCGGCAAGTAAATTATTCTCTCCATCAACAATGCGAAGGCCACAACCGGGTAAAGGCTGGCCAATCTGCACAAATTGTTGACTATGGGAGTTGTACCCCATGGCCGTCCATTTACGGGTACTAGCTACTACCCCTGTTTCCGAAAGACCATAGGCTAAGCTGAGAACATCTGCCGGCAATGCCAAGGGCTGTAGGGTTTCTAGAAAAGAACGACAGGTTTGCGGGACAATTTTCTCGGCACCGAGTCCAATAGTTTGCAGTGAGGATAAATCCCAGGGCTTTTGAGCAATAGCTTTAACTTCCTCTATAATCCTTGTCATCGCAAAGTTGGTTAATACCGTTGTCTTGACTCTATACTGGTCAACCGTCTCTATCCAACGTAGGGGATTTCCGAAAAAGCTGGCCGGGGGAAGATAAAGGGTTTGACCCAATTTGGGCCTAATTATGCCCATTCCCGAGGCATTATCGCAAGGAATCCAAGTTAAAAAACAGCTAGATTCATCATCATGTTCATTTTCGCCGAGAAATTGCCTGATAACGGTTAAAGCATCAAAGGAGACCAATTTGGGATTACCAGTTGTTCCAGATGTAGTCAGCAACAGAGCTAAGTCTTCCGGTTGGTGGGTGTGAAAATTCTCCCTAGGGGCAAAGTTCTCGGCCTTTTCAAGGGTTAAAATCCTGGCATCAATAGGCTGACTGCGGGTTTTCATCGATGCTGCCAGTTCTTTTGTCGTTAAAATGACAGGATTAGCTAAAGTTTGCCAAACTTGCTCAAGTTTATTGGCAGCAGGGGTGGTTTCAGGACGATGAAAAGACACAGCAACGGGGACGGGGACAAAACCCCCTAAAAAGCAACTCCAAACCGCTGCTACAAACTCATGGCACTGTTCAATCTGGATAATGACAAAATCCCCGGGAGACAAACCTTGAGCTTGTAAATAACCGAGTAAAATGGTAGACCTTTGCCAAATTTCGCCGTAAGTCCGGTTTATTGGCGACTTTCCAGTTAAATAAACTAGATAACCCTGAGATGTCTTTTCTAGCTGCTGTTTTAAGATTGCCGCTAAACTAGATACTACCTCCAATTTACCGGTTATTGGTTGACCATAAGCGATCGCTGGTTTTTTGTCTTCCCCATTCCCTTCTGAAAAAGAGTCTAACCCTAAATTGCTCTGAAATTGTGGTTCTATTTGCCTAAAATGATCTAAACATTGGATATGCCTGGCAATAACTTCTTTAACCGTTAGAAATCGGGCCGTTTTTCCCTCTAGTTGATACTGAAAAGAGCCATTGCGGTGCCACTCTAGAGCGGGAGTATCGAAACCGATCCCTAACCGAGCGGCATCTTGGGCAATTTGAGCGACATTGCTTTGCAATTCCTGCCATAAATCCCGACCTAAATCAGTAAATTGGGCATATTTTCGCAATTGTTCCAGGCCAATTTGCAATTGGAGCAGGTTGGTCATTAGTTGACTTTTGGCAAAGTCCAGCTTTTCCCCCTCCGGATTACTGCGATAAAAATTTAACCAAAACCGAGTAACGGGTGTATAAACATAGACAGCATGAAAAATTCCTCTTAAAGGTCGTAAATCCTGTCGCCAAGGGGAATAATAAAGACTATTGGCCTGATTTTCCTCAAGGGAATTGCACAGGAGAGGGTTATTTTGTTCTATTAAAAATAGGCGATTATGGTGGAATTCATGAATAAAATTATCCGCCAAGCGGTAGGGATTATCGATAACACTACAAATTAATGCCCCCGGAAAGTCGGAACTACTTAAGTTGGTAAAGGTTCCTTCTTCTAGGGGTTTTAGGGCTATTACCTCCATAAAATAGTGTAATTGCCCAAAGGTTTGCGGATGATACTGCTCAATCAATGCTAATCCATCTCGCACCAGATTAATATATTTTTCTTGATAAGCCATTCCCGTTTTAACCACTGCTTGACCATCGGGAAAGGCTGGGGAATTGAAACAATAGGGCTGAAAGCGGAATTCTCCACCTTGAAGGTATAGGGTAGGGCATTGTCCAACTTTGAGATTTCCCCCTTTTAAAAGGGCATTGGCCGTTAATTCTAAGTATTCTCGCTGATTTTCACCGCCAACGTCTAATTTATTCCCCTCGATCCCATAAATTTCTACCTCCCCAGTCCCTTCCAAATAAAAAGATGTCCCCGGAATGGCTAGGGGCAAACGGCCATAAAAAGGGATTTTGAAATTATAGCTCCGTCCGGAAAGAAGGGCATGAGCGATCGCAAATAGCTTGAATTGATTGAGATGAGCGATTAATGCTTTCAGGGGCGTTTTTTGCTTAATTTCGCCACAATATTGCCGAGTAACCGAGGGTAAGGGTTTTTTGGTGAGGGCTGCTTTGACTAAATCAAAAGCCAATTGACACCAATGATAGGCGGCGGGATCTGACCAAATCCACAGGAAAAAATCGGCTTGATAGTTGCTTATCTGAGCAAAAGTTTCTAAAAATTCGCCTATTTCTCCCCTATGATCCTCAGATTCGAGTAAAGCACGATGGCGTTCAATAACTTTTTGTAAAGCGATCAGGGTATGGATATTTTGTTGTCGATAATTATCAAAAAGAGTTGTATCCGTCCAAAAAAAGGCGGCTGGCTGTAATTGAGAGCCGTTTTTAGTTTCGTGAGTTTCTAGGTCTATATTAGTTGACATAACTCGCTCAAAAGACTTTTTAAACGACTTGAACCGGGTTAAATTTTGGGTAATAAATTCCGATTTAAACCAGAAGACTAGACCAAAATCAATCTTTTTAGTCTAGTCCCTGCCAATCTTTATGCCCCAACAAATTCTCCACCATTCCCGCGAGCGATAAAGCGAACTGAGGGTTGACTGTGGGGATTTTGTCCTTCTAGACTCGCCATCAGTTGGTTGACCTGTTGCTGTTGGTTAAGGCTGAGTTGACTGTAATTTAAGGTTTTCATGGTGAATTTCCTCAATGTTTTAATCGATGCAGTTGATCCTAATCTTCTTGTCCAAAAATGTCAAGTTTAATTACAGCAGTTATTGGAATGGTTGAGAAGTTGCAAATTCTCCACCATTCCCACGAGCGATAAAGCGAACTGAGGTTTGACTGTGGGGATTTTGTCCTTCTAGAGTCGCCATCAGTTGGTTGACTTCTTGCTGTTGGTTAAGGCTGAGTTGACTGTAATTTAAGGTTTTCATGGTGAATTTCCTCAATGTTTTA
>NZ_JADBUP010000123.1:0-18373 GCF_020245605.1 Microcystis sp. M061S2
GTTAAGTCTTCCCTGCGGTTTTGATGGGCAAGGTTTGCCAATTGGTTTACAATTAGTCGGTAATGTGCTGCGCGAAGATCAATTATTTCACGTCGCCCACGCCTACGAACAGGCCACCGATTGGCACAAACGTCAACCATCTTTTACAAATTGATACAATTGCCGGTGGCTATTTCTTAATTGGGGACAAGTTACCGAAAAAGCTGTTACTTCGTCATCCCAATTGCTCAAAAACAGGAGCTTCCTGAAGAACACAATAAAAAACTGCTGCTAAACTGGAGGCCTCTTTTTGAGTTTAATTGCGTGAAAACTGACAGTATTTTCTATCAACTCTTACAAAGATTTCCCGCTTGTTTCTTTGATTTGTTGAACCTTCCCCCCGAAACCGCCAATTCTTATCAATTCTCCTCGGTGGAAGTTAAACAATTGTCTTTTCGTCTCGATGGAGTTTTTTTGCCTGATACACCCAATCAGCCTATCTATTTCCTAGAAGTACAATTTCAGAAAGATAATAGGTTTTATTCCCGTTTCTTCAGTGAGATATTCCTCTATCTCCACCAAACGGACTTAAGCAACAACTGGCAGGGAGTAGTTATTTATCCTCGGCGTTCAGTGGAAAGCGTAGAGACGGCTCGTTATGGGGAGTTAATCAACTCCAGCAGAATTTTACGTTTTTATCTCGAGGAATTAAGAGAAGGGGAATCCCTGGGAATATCGATGTTACAATTAATTATAGCACCAACCGCCAGAGCGATCGAGCAGGGAAAACAATTAATTCCACGGATTAGACAAGAATTCCCTAAGTTCAAACAACAGCAAGAACTTTTAGAATTGATAGAGACAATCTTGGTTTATAAGTTACCCCAAGTCAGTAGAAAGGAGATAGAAGCGATGTTTAGTTTAAGTGATTTAAAACAAACTAAAGTGTATCAGGAAGCTTTAGAGGAAGGTAGAGAGGAAGGTAGAGAGGAAGGTAGAGAGGAAGGTAGAGAGGAAGGCCGACAAGAAGGCGAATTAGCGGCAAAATTAGCCTCTATTCCTCGTTTATTGGCATTAGGATTAAACTTTGAACAGATAGCACAAGCTTTAGAATTAGAGATCGAACAGGTTAGACAAGCGACTCAAGGGGAATAGGAAAAGTTCAAACTTTGATAAATTAATATAATTGCTGGTGGCTATCTTTTGCCGGTAGCCATCAAGTAAATCGAAGAATAAAGTAGGTGGGGTTGAACGATAGTGAAACCCGAAATTTAAGTAATTGGGTTGGGTTTCGTCAAATAAATTCCTGTAAAATAGCTTCGATTTGTCCTTTTAGATGAGGAATATCATTTTCAACAATATCCCAAATAATCTCTAGATTAATACAAAAATATTCATGAATAGTTAAGTTTCTTAGATCGCTGGCATCTCGCCAAGGAACTTCGGGATATCTTGCTTTAAATTCTTGAGAAGTTGCTCTAGCTGCTTCACCAATAATTTGTAAATGATAGACAATCCAAGTTTGAATTAATTCTTGTTGTTCAAACACGGTTTTTCCCTGGCGAGCATACTTTTCTAAACGCTCAATTGCTTCTAAAATATCCCGCAAGCGTTCGCTATCATCTCTCATAGTGGTATTGCTTCTTTAAGTACGCGCTCTCTGATTCTATCTTTAAGTCCCTGTTCGGTAACAATATCAACTTTGCAGCCTAACAAGTCTTCCAGTTCTCGAATTAACGGCAAAGGAAACCAGGGACTCCGACGTTCGCTACAATAATCAATTAATAAATCAATATCGCTTTTTTCGTCAGCTTCTCCCCGTGCAACAGAACCAAAGATTCGCACGTTATTGGCGCCGTGTTTAGCGGCAATAGCAATGATTTTTTCCCGTTTGTTTTTGAGTAATTCGTCAATTTTCATGTTCTACTTAGTTGGCGGTAAATTTTGTCGAAAAAAGCTTCCTTGTACCGATTCTTGGGGTGGGGGTTTAGTTTGTTTCTCACTCTTTATCTAGGGTTGGCTGAATAATCGACCCGCCGCTAGGCGGGAAAAAGAGAAAAAGGGTAAAAAGGGAAAAAAAGGGAAAAAGGGTTACAGAGTCCTCCCGAATACGCAGACTACCCGAAAACCGTCATTGTCGTTGCGGTAGTCGCGGCGGTTGCTGTAGAAGCGAATCGCGGAACGGCAGCCATAAGGATAGCTGCCCCAGGAACCGCCCCGCAATATGCGATAATCATTATCATTATTATTGTTTATCCAAGCACTGCCATCCGTCGGCGCTCCGATATAGCTACTATGCCAATCGTCCTCGCACCACTCCCAAACATTGCCACTCATGTCATAGAGTCCCCAAGCATTGGGCTTTTTCTGGCCCACAGGATGAGTTGTATTCTGAGAATTTCCCTTATACCAAGCGTAATCTCCTAACTGATTGGCATCATCACCAAAATAATAGCGAGTAGTGGTCCCAGCACGACAAGCATATTCCCATTCCGCTTCCGTCGGTAGGCGATAGGTTTTCCCTGTTATTTGACTCAATTTCTGACAAAAGGCTTGAGCGTCATCCCGGCTAACCATTTCTACTGGATTTTGCAGATTATTTTTCAACCAAGAGTTATTTTTAAAATAAGAGGGATTGGTTCCCATTACTGCTTGATATTGTGCCTGAGTCACAGGATATTTGCCAATCGCAAAACTGTTGACTTTAACTTGGTGTGGAGGCTTTTCATCAGTGAAAGCATCAGAATCACTGTCAGGAGATCCCATGAGAAATTCACCGGCTGGTAAGCTCACCATCTCTAGTGTGACTCGATTGGATATTTTTTCGGTAAATGGAGTGGGTGAAACAATTAGGGGTATTGGTGAAACAGGCTTTTTGAGTGCTTGTAAGGCATTTAAAACCTGTTGTGCTGTCCATCTTTGTTTTCTATCTTTTTGCAAACACCCTTCAATAATCGGTTTAAACTCTTTCGGTAAACTGGGGATTTGTAGCTCACAATTCATCACCTTTGCCATTAACTGGTGAATATCATTATTAAACTTATAGGGAAGTTGATTAGTGGTCATTTGGATTAACATAATACCTAATGACCACAGATCCCAAGCTGAGGAAATATCACCCCTAAAGGCTTCGGGAGGCATATAAATAATTGTACCGGTATTGTGGACTGTTTGAGTGTGGCTTTTGTTATTTAAGGTTCTAATTAAGCCAAAATCTGCTAACTTGTATTGTTGATTAACCTTGAGGATATTACCTGGTTTTAAATCTCGATGGACTTTATTTTGTCGATGAAGATAATTTAAGCCCTGGGCGACTTGAGCAGTAATATTTGTAATCTCATCCGCTGACAAACTGGCTTTGGCAATGTGATTTTCTAGGCTACCCTGTGCCAATTCCATCACTAAATAAAGCATCTCTGTATTGAGAAAAGTAAATTCCCCCACCGCATAACTCTTAATTAAATTAGGATGTTCTAACTTTCTGGAATTTGTTAATTCAATTAATTTATCATCGCTACTTTCGGGGATAACTTTAATGGCAACTTCTTTAACCGATGTATTTCTGACCATTTCACTAGCATGAAATACACCCCCAAAACCACCCGCACCGAGAAACTTATTAAGACGATAGGGGCCTATTTGTTGCCCTTCCAACATCCTCATCATTTGGTCTAGCATAATAATAACTCCTGAATTAGCCAATTTTTACGTTCTGTAACTATCCTATTAAGTGGGTGGTTTTAACGAAGGCAAGAGGCAAAAGCTTTATCGAAATGTGTAATTAATTTTGCTTAGGTACTTAATACTAAATCTGGCTATTAAATACTGATTATTTATTCCCTCGAGTAGAAAACGGGTTTCTCGGAAAAACCCGTTTTCTGTGGGTTACTCAAGGGATTTAGTATTAGTATGACATTGGGTGTCGGTTATCTCATTATATTAAAAAAGGTGGGCGATAAACCCACCAGAAAAATAACCCAAAAACCTCAACGATAATTAGGATTTTGGATATCTCTAAGACGCGCTTCGGGACGTTTAAATCTGTCCATTTGTGCCTCAAAGAATTGACGATTTTTAAGTAAATGTTTGGGATTAGGATCGTCGAGGGGATAGAGTAAAGCAGTGCGTAGAGCTTGAATAACTGCCGAAGTAACATTATACATCGAGCGCTGGAAACTAATCCCCAATTGAATCAAAATATCATCTTCTCCCCGGCAGTTTTGCTGATAGTAATCAATCAGATATTGGGGTAAAAAATGATACATATCATCCATTAACAAAGTGGGAGGAATTCCCGCAGTACCCACGGGGAAAACATCCGCATAAAGAATGCCATAGTGAAAGTCTTTTTGTTCGTCAGGAACCTGTTTTGCTTGGGCATTATAGGACTTGGTACCCCGGAAGGGAGCAGTACGATAAAAGACCGCTTCCACATAGGGTAAAGCCGCTTCATAAAGCCAAGTAAAAGCCTTTGATTTGGGGATAATTTCGTAGCATTGACCATCAATATAAACGTGATGATAAATCGGCCGGCCAGCGATGGCAAAAATACCATTAACGAGGAAATTCATGGCATCAGGAACACCTTTAAACCCTCCTTCATCGTAGATATCAGACATCTCGAAAAATACCGGGGCCATCACTTCCCAGAATAGTCCTAAATTGGAGTAGTAGGACATCATCCGCACCTGTTCCAAGAACATATCGGGGAACAGGTCATAAAGTTTCATCATCACGGGGTTTTTCTTGAAATAGGCCTTAATAGCGCGGTCGGCATTTTGGCGATATTCTTCTGAATCAAGATAGGCATCAAATAAACCCCAACCCATATCGCGGCCATGCCATAACATGGCTTGCATACAAGCTTCAGCAAATTCCATATTAATGCGATCATGCCAAAGATGATGGATTAATCTGGGCATTTTTCTGGTTTTACCTTTATCCATGAATTCTAACAATTCAGGGTGAGCGGAACCCGTACCGCGCCAGATGCGTAAATCGGCATTATCGCCAGCGTAATGATTTTGTAGGTCTAGGTATTCTTGGGGTAGAAAATATTTAAAAAAGGGCAAAGGATCGAGGAAAACTCGTTCGGCAATATAGAGCAGATCTCGCCAATAAAAATCCATCGGCACGGCATAAGCTTTATAAATGCCGATAATTTGCATCAGGTTTTCGGGAGTATCCGGCAACATGGATCCACCCGCTTCTAAACGGTGGATAATGTCGGCGAATTCGTGATTAGAAGGGGGAATTTTGGCTTTGATTAATGTCCCAGTCATAGTTTTAGGTAAAGTAATTAGCAGCGGTTACAATAATTCGGAAACAGCAAGGGATAACTAACTATTACTCAAAAATTTACCCCGATTCAACCAGTTGGTTTTTGAGGACTTTTGCGGAGATTTTTTGAAGACAAAACTAGGTTTTGCTTCCCCCGATAAGCTGGCAACCATCGAGTTAGTGGTGGGTTCAATCCAACGGACTAAATAATTGGGTTGAATACCTAAAAAGACGATTAATACCATTAGGACAAAAGCGGGTATAGTTTCCGATTTCAGGACTTTGGGATAGTAGGCAAGTTTATTATCCAATTTACCAAAACAGGTGCGATTAAGCAGGATAACAAAGTAAACCGCCGTTAAACCGGAAGCGATGATACAGAGAACCGTCTGCACGGGAAAACGGGAGAAACTACCCTGAAAAACGATAAATTCCGCCACAAATCCCACTAATCCTGGGATACCGGCGCTGGCCATACCGGCGAGAATTAACAGGGCGCTAACCAGGGGTAAACCGCGAATTGGGTTCATTAAACCGTTTAAAACGTCTAAATCTCTAGTTCCGGCTTTGCGTTCGACGATGCCCACCAGATAGAATAAGAGGGCGAGAATGAGACCATGGCTAATCATTTGCGCGACGGCACCAAGGACGCTTAAACCCGTGCCGGCGGCGGCTGCTACCAGTATATAGCCCATGTGACCGATGGAACTGTAGGCCACCATGCGTTTAATGTCTTTTTGGGCAATAGCGCTCAAAGCACCGTAAATAACGCTAATAACGCCGACAATTGCCAGTCCGGGGGCGATTAAAGACCAAGTTTCTGGGAATAATTGCAGACCAAAGCGAACTAAGCCATAAGTACCGAGTTTAGCGAGGATACCACCTAATAAAATGGCTGTAGCGGGGGAAGCTTCCGTGTAGGCATCCGGTAGCCAAGTATGGAGAGGTACGAGGGGGATTTTGATGCCAAATCCCACTAACAGCAGAGTTAAGAGCAGTAACTGGGTTTTTTGGGAGAAATCGGCGGTCGAGAGGGAGGAATAGTCAAAAGTACCACCATTGAGGAAACCTATGCCTAAAAATGCCGCTAGGACTAATAACCCAGAGACAGCAGTATAGAGAAGGAATTTAATCGAAGCATAGCCACGTTTTTCGCCTCCCCAGATAGCAATCATCAGATAAAAGGGGATTAATTCTAGTTCATAGAAAACGATGAACAGCAGCAGGTTTTTAGCCATTAATGCCCCAGAAACCCCGGCGTTAATCAGGAGGATTAGGATGTAATAAAGTCGGGGACGCTCTACTTTTTCTTCGGTACTATAGATAGCTATTCCTGTCAAGAAACAGCTTAAAATAATTAACGGTAAGGACAAACCATCGACTCCGAGGTTATAACTTAAACCGATTGGTTTTGCCCATTCGCGGTATTCAGAAAATTGAAAGCCATTGCTGGTTAAGTTATATTGGGTCAGCAGATATAAAGACCAAAGGAGGACGGCGGCAACAAAAAAGAGGGTAATTTGACGTAATTTTGCTGGGGCAAATTTATCGGGGAAAAGACCGACGATAATTGCTCCAATTATTGGCAACCAAAGCAGGGTACTGAGCATATTGGTATCGATCGAATTTATAATGACTGGGATGAGAAAAGGATTAGCCAACCGACACGATGACTAATCTAGAATTGACTAAATTAAGCTCACTTTGCCGGTATCGAGATCGTAGTAGGCTCCAACAATTTTTAATTGTTTTTTATCTACTAAATCACCCATGACTGGGGACTTGCCTAATTTCTCTACTTGATAGATAACATTGGATTTAATTGCTCGCTCAAGTTTGTTAGAACCGGGTTGTTTTTCAGCCCGATCAACTCCCACCTGTAGGCCATCGATCAAACGACCGATTTGACCGGGGAAACGACCCCCTTCAATGGTGGCTTTTACCGCTCCACAACGAGAATGACCAAGGACAACAATTACCTTGGCTCCTAATACCAACGTGCCGAATTCGAGGCTACCAATTTCTTCGGAAGTGGCTAAATTTCCCGCTACCCGACAAACAAATAGATCTCCTAATCCGCGATCAAAAACGATTTCTGCCGGTACGCGAGAATCGGCACAGCCCAAAATTGCCGCAAAAGGGGCTTGACTTTCGGCCACTTCTGTGAGCCGAGTTTGATCGCGGTTAGGACTTTTTTGTCTTCGTTCCCAGAAACGTTGATTGCCTTCCATGAGCATAGTTAAGGCCTGGTCTGGGTTCAATCCTTGATTTTGAGCGGTTAGCCATGGCTGGGAATTAACAGCGGTTTGGGCGTTAGTTTGGGACAACTGAGAACCCAAAACAGTGGCGGCTAGACCGGTTCCCAAAAAACCACCCCCATAACGGATTAATTGGCGACGAGAGGTATTGAACATAGGTAATTGTTTCCATTAATCAGGACAAATCCTATTGTCAGGGCCGGGGATGCTAAAGAAAAGCCTAAGTTATCAAATCTTTAACTGAAAACTAGAGAAATTTGTGATAGTAGGGGCCAGCAGATGATAATACCGATCAAAGCGACCCCCAAAATAATCGACAGAAAGTAAAATTGGGTTTGGCCCGAGACGTTATATTTCAAACTCTGACCACCAAAAACCGTGGCTAATCCCACCAGGTTAACGATGCCATCCACCAGAAAGGTATCGATCCAGTTAATAATTTGCGAGATTAATCCGACGACAAAAACGATGGTGACTTTATACAATTGGGCCGTATAAAGGTCGTTAGCAAAGAAATCTTGAAGGGCTTTCGGTTGAAAAACGATCGGTTTGGAGATATTTTCATTCAGATAAATATAGGCTGCCGGAATTACGCCCCCAGCAGTGGAAAGCACCAAGAGAAAAGCCACTCCCAGATTTAAGTTACTTGGTAATAAATGCCATTGCGCCAATAAAATCGGCAGATGAAGGGCGAAACCCATGGTCACAGTCATGGGGATAACTAGGGGCCAAAGAGCTTCTGGAGAGCGCAGGGTCATCGGTTTGATTTTACCGCCAAAGAAAACGCAAAATTCTCTAGTGACACTAAAAGCAGTTAAAGCATTGACCAACAATAGCACTAATAACAGTAAACCACTGATTTCTGCTAGGCGATCGCCCATGCGGGCTAAGGACCAAAAACCACCAAAGGGAGGCAGTGCAACTAAACTAGCGGCACCGACGAGATAACAAATGCCAGAAACGGGACGACGGGACCATAAACCGCCGTATTGGCTTAAATCTTGGCTGATATTATTCCAAATGATGTTACCCACCACCATGACTAACAGGGACATAGCGATCGCATAAGTAAAGAGTAACACTAAAGCGGTTTCCGTTTGTCCGGTGGCCACAGCGATAAAAATCAGTCCCATGTAGGCACTGACGGAATAGGAAAGGGAGCGCTTGACATCGATCTGTGCGATCGCAATTAACCCCGCACCGATAGCAGTAACAGAGCCAACAATGATCATCACCTGTAAGGTTAAGGGCGATAATTGTAGCACCGGCTCTAATTTCACCAATAACCAAGCGCCGGTGGAAACGACGACGGTATTCCGCAGAATTGTCGCCGGCATCGGTCCTTCCATGGCCTCATCTAGCCATAAATGCAGGGGAAATTGAGCGCATTTACCCATCGGACCGGCAATCAGGGCTAAACAGAGTAAATTAGCCACATTGGGGTTTAAATTGGCTGTGGCCGCCCATTCTGCCAATTGGTCAAAGTTCCAGGTTCCCGCCAGGGGTAAAAGGGCCACCACTCCCATCAACAGGATTAAATCGCCAATCCGTTTGGTTAGAAAAGCATCCCGCGCCCCCGTTACCACCAGAGATTGATTAAACCAGAAACCAATCAGCAGATAAGTGCCGAGGGTGAGAACTTCTAGCACACAATAGCTGAAAAATAGCGAATTACAGATAACTAGGGCGCACATACCCCCTTCAAAGAGGGCGACGAGAGAATAAAACCTTGCCCAACCCCAATCCATTTCTAGATAGGCGATCGCATATACCTGGGCGGCGAGGTTTAAGCCAGTAATTAGCAGTAACGCCCCGATATTAACGACCGAAATCTGCACATCTAAAGATATGCTTAAATTTGCGGCATTTAGCCAATTAAATGCTATGGATTGAGGGGGACGACCCCAAACGGCGAGCAAAGCAAAAAGGCTATGCAAAAAAGCCCAGCAGGTCATGATCAAGTTCAGATAACCGGCCGGTCGCGGGCCGGTTTGCCGGATAATGCCGGGAGACCAGGGTAGAGCCAGAAGTGCGCCCGCAAAGGCATAAAGAGGTACCAACCAGATAGTCTGGCTGAAGGACTCGAACATATAACCACCTCAAGAAGAAAAATGATCCTGAATTAAAGTTTAAGGTTTAATGGGTCACTAATAGGCTGTGGCCATTTTTTAACGGGGCATGAATCGGGATGGTTTGACTAGCCTCCAGCAGGTATTTTAAAAAAGCATCGGCAATCACGGAAAGTTGTTTTCCAGCCAGATAACAAACGTACCAATTGCGCTGAATTGGAAACTGTTCCACGTCGAGGATGGCTAATTCGCCGTTTTCCCCTTCCGAGATGAGAGTGTGCTTAGATAGTACCGATAGTCCCAAACCGCCAGAAATAGCCTGTTTAATCGCCTCGTTACTGCCTAATTCCAAGCGCACCTTTACCTTAATATCGTGGAGATTAAATAATTTTTGTACCGCTTGGCGGGTTCCAGATCCCGATTCGCGCATAATAAAAGGTTGCTGGTTGAGGCACTCAAGGGGGAGATTTTTCTGTCCCACCAAAGGATGATCTCGTCGCGCCACCACCACTAGGGGATTTTCGAGGAAAGACTGAGAACAAAGTTCCACTTCTTCCGGCGGTTGACTGAGAATATAGAGGTCATCCTCGTTGTTTAACATTCGCTCTTGCAGTTTCTGATGATTAGTCACTTGCAGGGCGATGTCAATGCCGGGATACTGTTGACAGAATGCACCCAGTAATCGCGGCACAAAGTATTTAGCGGTAGTAATTACGCCTAAAGTCAGTTTTCCCTGTCTAGTTCCCTTAATATCGGCCACTTTCATCTGAAAGTTGTCCAATTTATTAAAAATCTCTTGACAGGTGAACAGTAATTCCTGACCCGCTTCGGTTAAAAATAAACGTTTGCCAATTTGCTCGAATAGCGGTAAACCCACGGCTTTTGTGAGTTGTTTGACTTGGGTTGAGACGGTGGGTTGAGTGATAAATAACTCCTCGGCCGCCTTAGTAAAGCTACTGTGTCGAGCGGTAGCCTCGAAAACCCTTAACTGGTGCAGGGTTGCCTGTATCAAGTTCTTATCCCCTTCTCAATAACAACTATTTGTCACCATCAATCCTAACGTTTTTATAGATTCTAGTCAATTAACTTTTCTATAAGTATAGAGTGTACTAGATATAACTGCTACTTAAGGTTGTTTCTAGCTATCAGTCGTCAGCCGTCAGCTTTTTAGCCATCAGAGGAGGTTTAGGTAAGGCGACCGCATTCAATCTAAGGCGGTGTAAATCTTTATTAATTTTAGTAACGTTAGTAATTTATACTTAGCCAATCCTTACGATTAGAGTCAAAATATAAGTAGGTACGTTTCGGGCTAGTCAAGCACGAGGCACTCATAATGATTAGCAAAACTACATCTTTTGCTATTACACAGCTACCTAGAAGGCTCTTCTCGACTTTGTGTAATAATCAGTGCTGGTTCTACTCCGGTTTGTGTAATAATCAGTGCTTATCATTCTCAGGAGTCTTGCTAGGCAAAACTTTGAGGACTATATTTATGAAAAATGATCCCTATTCTTCTGGTTTTGTTCCACACAGAAACTGTAAGAGTCCCTAGAATATTCTGGTAAACAAAAATTGGTTCATTATTCATGTCCAAAATTGTTTGATTTTTTTAGGATTCAAAAGGAGAAAATTTATCATGCTTTATAACATTGTTGACGCGGCAGATAGAAGAGATGATCGTTTATTTAAGTGTTACATAGAATATATTAAGCACTTTTATTTTCCGGTTAAAACTAAAGCTCAAAGGGAAATTATACAAGGAGAATACGGAACCAATATTCCTGCTTTTCTCAAAACAGATTATATTGGCTATGTTAACGATGTATATATTAAAAATCCAAACATAGACAATTCTCTCAAGCTAACTGACTGGGGTACACAAGCAAAGGAACAAGAAATTATTAAAGACAACGAGGAAAAAATCACAAATATCAAAAAGGATATTTGTGAAACTATCTCTGATTTTGGCTATCCCATCACTGACAAAAACGGTAATATTAAAAACTTAGTGAAATTTCCTTTTATTGATCGATTTCATGAATACTTTTTGCGTCGTCAATGGGACTATCCTGAAAGACACACTCGTACTCATGGGTCAGATGGACTGTGCAATTTGTTCCGCTTGTATCCTCATAACCCTGACGACCCAAATGCTTCTAGGGAAGGAGAAGGAAATTATTCTAAGACTCACGGAGATTATAACCATTTTGTCAATGTCGTTGCGGCTCTAGCACGTTTGATCAATTACTTTCATGATATAGACAACGTTAAAAATCTACTAGGATGCAATTTTATTTCTGAAGAAAGGCAAAAACAATTAACAGAATGGGCTAAAAATGTAGCCTATGAAACTATACCAAATATGCGAACATTTAAACTTATGTTGGCAGCTTTTTATCACGATATTGGCAAAACTATCGCTGGTCCGCGACACGGAATGGAGGGGAGTATTATTCTGGGATTTCATACCAGTGAATCTCCTTACCAACTTAACCAGATAGTTCAAGCGTCTGGAGTTGGTGAGAACTTTGAGAGCAACGATCTATTGTTTATTGCTGAACTTTTGAATTATCACGACAAGTATGGAACACTTAGCACTGGCGAAGACGGCTATCTACAATTAATAGATATTATAGATAGCATAAAAAGGTACAGTATCAAGCATGAAACTGCAAATCAAAATGATAGAAATGAACAAATAAAATGGAGCCAAAGATATCTGTTTGATTTATGGCTACTTAATGTTGCTGATATTATGGTTTCCATGCTTCCCTGTAAAAAGGACAAGTGGAAACTCCAAGATGGAGAAGGGGGTGAACAACATACTAATACGCCTAATTGGATGGACTACAATCAGGCTCGAACCTACATCGAAGAATTTCTAGCTCTGGGTACTCCAGTCCCCGATTTTTCAAGGAAGTCTGATGTTTTGAAGCACGATCTTTTAATTTCCTTAGAATTGCTTGAGGAACATAACAAAAAGAAACATACGGATAATACTTCGGATGTTAAGACTAAAGCACTAAATTATTCAAAACGCCATTCAGTGGAACGAATTAGACGGTTGATTGTTGCTAGTTTGTACAGTCCAATCAGTGACTACAGACAAAACCCCATAATGCAAAGATTAATTGTGAATCTCGAAAGTTTATCGGAAGAACAATGGGATTCTAGGATAGTCAATTCTATCAAGACAATCAGCGACATCCAAGACTTTTGCGACCGACTAGCTTGGATTGGCAAAATGGACTATTCTTTGGGATTTTTTAGTAAGATTGCAACCCGTGCTTTTTTCAAGGTTGAAGAAGAACTAAAAAACAAAAACAGTACTTTTCAGACACATCAGACACATTGGATTACCTCCAAAGATGCCGGGTCGTTTGGCGGCGATGAAAATTATCTTGCCAGGGTACAAGCGGAATTCTTTGCCAATAATTACGTCGCTATCGTCGTCCAAATACTAAGCTATCTCCTGTTTCGAGACTCCTACAGTGAGCATTTCCGAAATATAGAGTTTAGCGATGCCGCTAACAGGCTAATAGATGAAAAGATAGATAAGATTATCGATCTTGAGGGACCTTATCGAACCAGAAAATCAATTGAACTTATTCTTCAAACAGTAACTATGTACTAAACTATAAGGCTTAATATACCGCGACCAGCTAAAGAACTGGAATTTCATTGGCAAGCTACTAAGTCTTAAAAGCATGGCTATGCAAGGATCATAGCCGAAAATACAAAACTACGGTGTTCCTTGTGGGTGGGGTTTAGCTAAAAAAACCTCTAAACCTCTAAGAGATTTTCTAGGCGATCGAGAACTACATCGGTGATACACTTGATCCGGTATAAACAGGCTTTAGTATCTGTGGAGTTGAAAGTGCCATTTTCCCAATACTTGTTACTACCGGCACCACCCCCACAAACCCCAAAATAATCGCATTTTTGGCGACATAAATCGACTCCACCGCGCATATCAGCGTAAATTTGTTGAAATTTCTCGGTTTCACAGATAGATTCTAGAGAATCGGTCAAAACATTACCAAAGATAAAATCACCGTAGGGTTGGGTTTTAATCGATAGTAATTCCGGATCAAAGGTGGAAAAATTACCTTGATTATCAAAATTGACAATCATAAAAGGTCGATTCATATCGGTATTTTCTAAGCGTTCATCGGCATAAATCAAACTACAGATCGATTCAAATTCCCGCAGCTTAAATTCTCCTTGTTTGGCCGTGACTAACTCCCAAAATCTGGCAATAAACTGGCGATAACGTTGTTCAATCCCTAATTTATCTAAGGAAGATTGCGAATGAATACCCTCGGTTTCTTCCATATTAAAAGCCACATCGGTAAGACCATGATCCCAAAAAAAGTTAAAAATTTCGTCGGGATAGTCGAGAGAATCTTCTGTTAAAACTGCGATGACACTCACATCAATTTCATGTTTTTGCAAGAAAGAAATCCCCCGCATGGTAGCAGCATGACTGCCAGTTCCCTTGCGGTTTTGCCGGTGGATATCGTGAATAAAGGCCGGTCCATCAAGACTGACTCCCACATAAACATCATGCTTTTTAAATAATTCACACCAAGCATCGTTAATATAAGTGGCGTTAGTTTGTACCGAATGACGAAAACAGTAACCCTGCTGATTATATTTCTCGCTAACTTCCGCAATTTTAGCAAAGGCACTTTCATAAAAACTGATGGGAACTGCTAAGGGTTCGCCGGCGTGCCAGCAAATGGTAAAATTATCTTGGAGAAAACGACTACTAAAAACCCTCTGAAAAATCGGCTCGATTAAATCTAAGGATAGGGTATTTTTTAAATGGCGATCAGGTAAATAACAGTAATCACAATTGAGATTGCAAAAAGAGGTGGGTTGCACGACTACTAAAGTAATTGGGCCACAATCCGACCAATCTATATTTGTATTTTTTTCCATCATTCTATTTTTAAAATTCTCACTTAAGTTATGATAACTGATTCTGGGAAGTGTATCTTAATTCTACCTATACTATTTCCTATTCCCTCAATAATAAATAATATAATTGACCCGGAGTATTAATTAAACCGGCTCGCTCGCCAGCATTTTTTCCTGTTCCCATAAAAATATCTACCCTCCCAGTACCTTTAATCGCACTGCCAGTATCTTGATCGAGAACATAGCGACTAACTAATTTTTTATTAAGATTTCCCTCGGGAATTTCTGTCTCAATTACTGCTAAAGCACCGGGGGGAAAAATACTTTTATCTGTAGCGATCGATCTTTCCGGTAAAACCGGAACTCCAATACTACCAGTGGGAGGCGCACCGTGGGTTTCTCGAAAGAAAATAAACCGATTATTGCGGGGGATATAATTCTTTAATTGCTCAGGATTACTTCTGAGAAAATCCAAAACCATTGGTAAGGTTAAACCCTCGGCGGGAAAAATACCATCGGCAATCATTTCTTTTCCCAGACTTGTGTAGGGATGCTCGGTATTGCCATCAAAACCAATGCTCATAATTTGACCATTAGGTAAACGTAATTTCGCCGAACCTTGCACATGAACTAAATAAGCTTCTAAGCGATCTTTTAACCAGACTAATTCGTATCCCGCTAGACGGCTATTTTCCCCCAGTAAACCATCTTTTCCCTCTAATTCTACCCTAGCTGGATGGGGTTTTGACCAGCGAGAAAAGTTAGCAGGTCGGCGATAAAGAGGATATTTATATTCGGCGTTTTTTTGCTGGCTTGCTTGATAAATTGGCTCAAAATAACCAGTAAATTTAACATTTCCCTGGCTATCATTACCTAAAGAACGATACCAAATAAATTCTTTTTTAACTGCCTTTTGTAGAGCTGCGGGAGTGGGAGAATTCTGCACTAATTGACGAAAACGTACTAAGGAACGATAGACTCGCTGACGAGTTATTTCAGGAATAGGATAATTTTGATAGGCGCGGATCGCCGCCGAGCTATTCAGATAACGTAAACTATGATCGAGCGCTTGTAGTAGGGTTTTTTTGTCCGTTAGCAGTCGTTCATCGTATCCCGTAGATGTTCCTAATTCTGAGATTTCAAAACGTTCTAGGGGCAAATTTGCGGGGGTGAGGGCAATTAATCCCAAGCTGAGGGGGAGGAGTGTCAAAAGGTGTTTCATGGTGACAGGAGTGGGCAGCTATTGACTCGATTAACCATCAAGAAGGATAAATGAGAAAAGTTGTTTCTTATTTATATCATGAGGATAGTTGTTGCCGATAAATCTTAATTTGTTCCAAGCGAGGGCCGACCTTAGAAATGATGGTAAATTCTAAATTTTGGTAATATAATTGTTCTCCCACCTTCGGTATTTTTTGCCAATGATGGAGGACAAAACCAGCTAGGGTTTGGTATTCATCGGCCAAGGGTAAACTTAAATTTAATGCTTTGTTCACGTCCTCTAAATTCATTTGTGCTTGTACGAGAAAAGTCGATTCATCGAGGAGTTGATATTCCACTGTTCCTGATTGATCACTAGGGGGAAAAGTTCCCAGAATCTCGCCGATTAAATCTTTTAGGGTTAATAAACCGGCTGTTCTGCCAAATTCATCCACAATGATAACCATCTTTAAGGATGATTCCTGCATCACTGTCAGTAATTCATTTAAAGGAGTGGTTTCGGGGAAAAAACGCACAGGTTTTAACCAAGGTTTAATCGGGGTCGTTAAATTTAACTGACCTTCGGCAAGGGGTAAAGCTAAATCTTTAAAATCGATCAGACCACGGATATCATCACCGGAATCTCCTTCCACAGGATAACAAGAATAGCCACTGTTAACTACTTGGAGCAATAATTCCTCAAAAGTTGCGGTCGAGGAAATAGCTATTAAACGGTTATGGGGAACCATGATTTCCGCGGCAGTGATTTCGCTAAACTGGAAAACATTATTTAAAATTTTCCTTTCCGCTGCTTCTAATCCCGTTAATTCCCCTTCCATGCTGATAATTAATTGTAATTCCTCGGAAGTTACCCGACTAGAACGCTGTAGATCTACTTCGGGGATACGGGTTAAAACCAATAAAAAACGAGTTGATTGATTAAGAATACCGATAAAAGGCTTAAAAATCCTGGAAATAACGCCAATAGGTGCTGCTAATAATCGCGCCATCGGTTCGGCATAAATTAAAGCTAGGGATTTGGGATAAAGTTCCCCAAAAACTATCTGGAGATAGGCCACGATTAAAAAAGCTAGACAAAGAGAGAAACCATGGGAGAGCAGATTTTGCCAGTTTAAAGAAAAGGGTAAAAAACTTAGTAATTTCTTCACAAAAACGGTCATGGTACTCTCCCCGATCCAACCTAAAGCTAAACTAGAAAGGGTGATACCTAATTGGGTAGTGGAAAGTAAGCGATCGAGACTTCTTTGTAGAGATTGGACCGTCTGCGCTGGCACATCTCCCGCAGCCACTAGCTGACTGATGCGGGTACGACGGACAGACACAAGCGAAAATTCGGCCGCTACGAAAAAAGCATTGAGCGCGATTAGTAAAAAGACTAAAATTAAACGAGTCAATAAATCCTGATTATCCATAGCGAAAAGGCAAAACTCGCCTTTTTTAAAGCCTATCCTTTGGTTTCGTTCTTTGATTGCGGTTTGTTTTTCTGTTGTTGCATATAAACTCTCACTCTTTTCAGCACCTCTTCTTCCTTCACGGGGATAAAAGTTTGATTGCGACCATAACTGGTGCGATCGTTGGTAAACTTTTTAGCAGGGTTGATATCCGGTTGACTGACTCCCTTCAGGGAGGCGAGTCCCAATTGATAGGCTACCCAACCGCTACCGAAGCCGGCGGCTAACATGGCTACCATCAAAAGGAGTCCTAACTGCAAGGAGGTGCTGATTGAAAATTTTTTCATCTTGGTGGGGCTGAATTTTCACGTTCAGAGTAATTACCGATCTATAATGAGTTAATAGTATAACCCAGGGTTGGCCGAGCGGTTGAGGCAACGAACTCATAATTCGTGCTAGGCAGGTTCAACTCCTGCACCCTGGATAGTTTTGATGGCTTCAGGCGATCGGCTTTGACTGCACCAGAGCAGGCGGCGGTGACAGATTACCTGACCATTTTCGGCTGCTTTGAGAACAGAAGTACAATAATTAATTTTATCCTTTTCATTTTTCAGGAAAGCTAAAAAAAAACAAGAATCCCAGTAGTGTAGCTTTTTTGTTGGACGAATCACTTACTTCCTCCCCAAATTCCGATCATTTCCTCAATGGTAGGTAAATCTTTTTCCTGAGGAAAAAGATCAATTGACTCAACTTTAATACCGATTTTTTCCCCATCTTCTCTAGAGGTAACTATCCCCGATACAGAGACTCTTTTTTCTAGATATTCTTTGATATTATCAAGTAACTTTGTTTCAAAGTAACATTTAACACTCTTATTAGTCAATAAATTGTAAACTCTAAAAATAGGTTGACGACTTACATCAATAGCTTTAAGCACACCTTCTACAGTACCAAAACTTTGATATTTTCCCCCGATAATTTCATCAACATTAGCAATCAAAGCTTGATTCAAGTCGATACACCTCGAATCAAAGCCCAATTGCACCATAAATTCATCTCTTTTTTTCAATATTGCTAATGCTCGCACACTTTCTAAAGCTCGATCAGAAAAATATAGTTATTTCAAATAAGAACGAGACACTAGGCGACACAATAAGTACGAATAATTTCATCAAGGGGTGTCCCCACAGGAGCATACATTCTTGCCCTCTTTAATGCACTAAAATCATGTTCGATATCATTTAAATCAGGA
>NZ_JADBUP010000124.1:0-8199 GCF_020245605.1 Microcystis sp. M061S2
ATGCTTCGCCCCTACAGGACGCGGAACCATGAAGACGCAAGGTTTTGAAGCACGATTCTCTCAGAATCTTGCACCTGTTTCGGGAGAAAAGCCACAAAACCTCTACCTTGCCTACATTTCACATTTATTCAGCAAACCCTATTTATTGGCGGTAAGCTTGACTGCGATGTTCAATCAGCAAGACGATAACTTGAGACTGACTATCATCAACTGTATAGATAACCCGATAGTCTCCAACGCGGAAGCGATACTTCCCAGCAAATTCTCCCTTTAATGCTTTAATTTGAGGGTGATTTTTTGGTGTTTCTTGAAGGAGTTTTAAACACTTAGCAATCTTCTTTTTTAAGATTGGATCCGCTTCAGAATAAACTTTATTTGCTTTAGCTGTCAAACGGACTTTATAAGTCATCTCAGCTTTCCCAATCAATGAGGCAACCTGATTGTAAATCCATTTCAGCTTCTTTCAAATGTTCCATAATATTCGGGATTGCTCTAATTTCTTGCGTTGCCTTTTCACTTTCTTTATCTGACAAATAAGCGGCAAATTCTAGAATCATCTTTAAATTTTCTACTGATAGGGTTTGTATATATTGTTGAATCTTTTGCTGCATTAAATCGACCTGTACTAATGTTTCAGAATCTAAAAAATCTTCTGGAGTCGAGGGATTTACTTCAACGTCAGTTAGAGTCATATTTAATCAAGTGCTTCTCTCAAGTTTATTATTTGTATCTTAGCGTGTATCCCGTCTCCCGTCTCCTGACGACCGACTCCTTACCCCACAGTTAACTTTACTTTTGTCCAACTACTTAATACTGCGAATGTATGAAAACGCATCAATTGGGCAAAAGCTCAACGATGCGTTTTTAAACTCCAAAAACCGCTATATTTGTAACCCAAAACAAATTAATTCTGATTAGGGTCAGTGGCTGCGGCCATTTGCATTCTCTGCACCAGATTATCGAGGGCTAATTCTAGATGTAAACCGGCATCTACGGCGGTCCAACCCTGTTCGGTTAGGTGTCGCCATTCAAAGTGTAGGTGCGGACCGGTAGAAAGTCCCGTACTACCCACACGACCGATAACCGCGCCCTGTTCCACCCATTCTCCCGGTTTGACAGTAATTTCCGAAAGGTGGGCATAACGAGATTCTTGACTACCATCGAGGTGACGTAAAATCACCGTTAATCCGTAACCTCCCAACCAGTCGGCGGTGGCCACTTCCCCTGCGTAGGCGGCTAATACAGGTGTTCCCATAGGTGCGCCTAAATCAGTACCCGCGTGCATGGCCCGATTCCCGCTGACTGGATGATTTCGCCACCCAAAAACCGAGGTAATTTGGGCGGGAAGGGCGAGGGGAAAGAGTAAATCGGTGCGTTGAGTTTGGTTAGAATCCGTGGGACTTAAACGGGTGGCCCGCTCATAGGTGGTTGCTTCGCTGATTGCTTCTACTTCTGCGCGAGTCACCGGGGCTAAAGCCAATTTTACGCCATTCCATTCCGGGGGATTGAGGGCTACCACCTGACTTGGAATCACCGTCGGGGCAGCCAGACGTACCGGGGCGCTAGAAGCGACGAGAGTGGGGGCATAACGACCCAGGGAATTATTAGCGATAACCGGCTGATTTCGGGGCTGCCGTCCTACTCGCACGGCTGGATTAGGATTGAGACGCACCCGGGCCAGATTAACCGGGGGTAAGGGTTTGGCCACAGTGCTGACCGGCTGACGACGGGAAGCCCGGGCCGCCAGATTACAGCTACCTCCTACCAGTTGACCATTTTGGGCGATGGTTTGGCAACCACTGCGGCGCTCGGTGACGACAACGGAACTGGGGGGGTTAAAGTTTCTAGTATCGATAAAATTATTTTTACCGCCGGCCCGGGGGGCAAGGGTAGGCATATCGGTTTGATGGTTTTCGGGGATAGCCAGACGGGGGGCCGGATTAGTATTTTCTTTGATAACGGGGGCTTTTAGAGTCGGGGCGGCATTTTCCACCACTGGGGTTTCGCTGCCAGTTTCGGAATTAGCAATCGCATTGGGAGCAAGAGTAATCAGACCGCTGATTACTAAACCGAGACCACTGCATAAACTCAGCTTCTTTTTTAAGGATTTTCCTAGAAAAAGTTTCAATATCACCGATGAAGGATACATAGGGCGGCCTCACTTCTCACAGTTTAGTCAAAAAAATATTTAGACTTGATTATAGCCGAGACTGACCCTACCGGCCGGTATATAAATTTCGCTACTGGCATTGTCCGAGGTGAGTTTAACTTTTAATTCCCCTCGATCGCTTACCCCGGTTATTATGCCCTGATAGCCCTCAAAAGCTATCTTTTGACCAAAATTGGCAAAAAGTTCTAAATAAGAAGCTAATAGGGCTTTTATGCCGCGATGACAGTAATATTCATAGCCGTATAGGATAGCATCGCTGGTGAGAGAGGTTAACTGAGCGATCGAGGTGATTTTATTGCTGGCCAAAGCTTGTAAATTAATGCCGGTGGGGGGGACAGGATTGGCCCAATTGATGCCCACTCCGATGACTGCTTGCGGGATGTTTTGACCCTGAATACGGGTTTCTAGGTTAATTCCCCCTAGTTTGCGCCCTAGTAATACTAAATCATTCGGCCATTTGATTTTAACAGGTATTTCTTGACAATTCAGCTGATGAGCGATGCCCCAAACTGTAGCGAGAACGAGATGGGCAGATTTATCCACCTCTAAATCCAGATTTAACGCCAAAGATAAATATAATCCTCCCGGTTCAGAAATCCACTCCCGTCCCCATTGTCCTCTCCCGGCACTTTGTTGACTAGCAGTCACCAGAAAAGGCGGATTTTCCCCCGACTCTAATAATTGCCAAGCTTTAGTATTAGTGGAAGGTAATAGCTCAAAGTGATGGATTTTGGGCATAAATGGGGAATTATGAATTATGAATTATGAAGTATTTTCAGTGTTGCCAAAGGCACGGCGTAGCCGTCCAGTAAACAGTAAACAGTAATCAGTGACCTGATACTAAATCCGTTGAGTATAGGCTAAATATCAGGAGAGGCACTCCTGCAAGTGGAGTGACTCTTAAATGATTACAGATGTGTCAGCAGCTGCGTGTAAGCATCCCACCGAAAAACTAATGCGCGGGGGGTTTGGGGGCGGCACTTCGACACGCTCAGTGACCGCGCCACGCCCCCAACGGGGGGTTTGGGGGGTAGAACCCCCCAAAAGCTTGGATTGAATGATCAAGTGGGAAGTAATGCTAAATCCGTTGAGTATAGGCTACATATCAGGAGAGGCAAAAGGCAAGAGGCTTCGGCCGTGAGCTCAGCCGAACGGCAAAAGGCAAAAGAGGAAATAGATAATCAGTTTTTAATAACCGGATTGAGTATGAAAACTCACATCTGATCACTGATCACTGATCACTGATTAGGTGCAAGGAAGAGAACGCAGGTACTCACTGAGGTGGGAACGTAAACCGATGCCATGGAAAAGCGGGCCACGACTGCCTAATTCGACAATACTGACAGCTGCCACGGGCATTTCAAATCGATCGCGATAACGGCCCACATCGATGCCCATCAGACTACAGAGCATGATCCGGATGGTGGCCTTGTGGGAAACGATCAAGATATTGCCATCACTGTGGGTGTGTTCAATTTCTTCCAAAACGGCTGCGGAACGACGGGCGATATCGATGCCCCTTTCCCCGTTGGGGGGAGCATTCCAAGCGGGATCCGTCAACCAACGCACATAGAGATCATGGTATTGACGATCGATATCGTTGGGGTGCATACCTTCCCAAAGACCATAACCGATCTCTTGTAATCCCTGGCGGATTTCTAATTTCAGTCCCACCGCTTCACAGAGGGGTTTAGCGGTTTGAATAGCTCTTTGGAGGGGACTGACATAGGCCGCGCGCCAAGGTAAAGAACGATAGACATCGGCGAATTCCTCGGCCATTTCGATGCCTTCGGCAGTCAAACCGGGGTCATTTTCTGGAGTACCACAGTATCCTCCCGTTTTGCTATAGGCTGTTTGTCCGTGTCGTAGAAAATATAACATCAAGCACATAGTTTTTCAGGAGACCAAATCCGGGGCTTCCCTGGTTACTGTTGACTGGTTAGGTTCCCGCTCGCGAGCGCAGGTCATTGCGGAGGTGAGAGCGATCGCCTATAACTTGAAAGAGGGGACCGTGTTCGGCTAATTCGACGATCGTCACCGAGGCCACGGGCATGGCAATTCGATCGCGATAACGGCCGATATCAATGCCTAAAAGAGAACATAACATGATTCGGATCGTTGCTTTATGGGAAACGATCAAAATATGGCCATCATCGTGATTATGGTCGATTTCCTCTAATACTTCCGAACTGCGGCGAGCGATATCGATGCCTTTTTCGCCCCCTGTGGGAGAATTCCAGCCCGGATCTGCTAACCAGCGCACATAATCATCATGAAACTCCCGATTAACCTCGGCTGCGGTTTTTCCCTCCCATTGGCCGTAGGCAATCTCTTTTAATCCTTCCCGTTTGTGGATGGGAATACCTAAGAGTTCGCTTAAAGGGGTGGCTGTGGCCATGGTGCGTTTGAGGGGACTAGAATAGATGCCTGTCCAAGGCACATCTCGATAGGCAAGGGCGAAATCCTTGGCCATTTCATAGCCTGCTGGGGTTAGTTGCAAGTCTAATCGACCGCAAAAACTACCCGTTTGACTGGCTGTGGTTTCGCCATGACGCAAAAAGTAAAGTTTTAGACTCATCTTTTGGGTGCATCTCAATATTTGTGACTCTCTCCCACTTATAGTGATAAGCAGAAGTTATTAAAAGAGGGCGAAGGCAATTCGCCGCTACAATCATCCTTTTTACCTTTTGTTTCTCGGTAATTCTCTAAATTACCACTATATTTGGGACACCTCGAATAAAAGATTTTGTTAAGAAAGTGTTGGTCGGGGAAATCTCCTTTATATACAGTGGTGAAGAGGGAATAATTTTAAATAACTAATACTAAATCCCTCTTTGCCACGGTATCAGTCGGTTCAAGTCCTGTAACTTGTCTTGGTTCTCTTCTGTCCCTGACTGGCGTTTTTTGACTCTCCCCTGTCTTTTTACCATTTTCGTCGGCTCCTAAGGACTCTCCCCTCTAGTCAAAGGTTTTTTTGCTCCCTATGTCTCTGGTTTTTATAAAATCTTTCGATTTTTCGAGATGCCCAACATTTAGACTAAGGCTAATTATAATACATGGGTAGCAGAGGCTAAGTCTGGGGACTCGCGGTGCGGGGCGGTACTGTAGCGCGTTTTTTGCCCCATTTAGAAATCTTTGTCAACTGCCATGTTTCGCTATCATTTAAATTGTTCAGATGTTCACTCATCTCTGTATTTGCCTCGCTCTTTGTTGACAACAGATAACCTAAAAAATTAGTACAAACCTGATGATATTTTTTTTGATATAAATCTCTAAAAGCTTCTGATAAAATACTTTTGTCAACCAAATTATTATCTAATAAAATGTATATTTTCTCCCAGAAATTACAGATTATTCTCATGTCAAACTCGATCTGAGAATAATCTGTGTTTTCTGGACTCGAAGTTTCTCTTCTAGGAGTTTGTAATTCGGTAGAGTCCCATTTGTTTATATATTCTAATGCCTTTTCAATTTTCGCTGTTTTGATTGATTCTTGTGTTGCTTCAACAGATTTTAATGAAGCATAAAATCCTCCTATAATACCCAAAAAAACTGGCAAGATTAAGCCTAAATATTCAAAAAAATTGTCAAAAAATATCAAAACCCCACCCACACTAGCTAGACATAGGAAAAAAAATAAAATGATCATAGATGGTATTTGACGTTGTATAAACCAATCTTGTTGGTTCATCCATCTAAAATAGAAAACTAAAAGAGAAAGTAGCCCTGCTCCTTCCAATATTAATCCTGCCCTTAATTTACAATTACTTTCTTGCGTTTTCTTGGCATGATTTTTAATAGCTAAGTCAATTATGTTGGTTAGCTCATTATTTTGCTGTATTTTACTGTTGCTGCCGCCCGTATCAAATCTTGGTAATATATCTTTCCATTTCACAGAATTGTTTTCCACCACGGCTACTTTATCGCTCTCATTTAGCGTGATAAGAATATAAGGAATCCCCAGAGTTTTATCTTGAGAATTGAAGATAAAAACATCAGTCCTTAAAGAGCCATTTTCAGCAATCTTTTCAAGCCTTTTCCCAATTATTTCTGCTCGCCCCTTATCCGACACACAGAATACTGGTTGATCTCCTAGCTTGACAAGCTCTAGATTGTCAGGGCAAGAGTTATCCAAAGAATAAGTTAATGGCTGGACTAGAACAATCAAAAATACTGATAAGACCAAAATTATAAAGATGTACCACCGCTTTTTCATAAACTCCTCCGAAATGTTGAAAATCCTGCTCTGTGGAAGATTATTAACCACTATTCGCTGCTCGATTTTTATTAAAAAGGCTTCGGTGAGACAATCTTAGCCGTAACCGTCGCCACCACGTACTGTTCTCTAAGAACAGCGATCACCACCTCAACCCGCAAATACCCCACCCCCACCGCCGCCCCCGACAAACTTGCCGTCTGATCTTGGTGGGGAAAAGCGGACGCAGTGCTTTTTCATCTATAGAATCTTCTATCGAGAAACCATGCCAAAAGGCTCTGATTATTTCCCTCTTATTCACCTATCCTTACTCTATCTCCGATAATCTCAACGAATGAGGCTGTTTTCATAAAATTTAATGATTAGCCGACAATGAATCGCCGATAGCTGATAGCAGGCGTTGGGTTTCATACTTCAAACCAACCTACGTTCATCTTATATTTAATTCCACCCACCCACTTAACTGCTGTAAATCCGACAGCAAGCTGACTCAGCAATTTAAGCGAAAATTCTGCCATTCTCTAGGATGCCATTCTGGGTTAATCTGGGTTTTGTGACAATTTATGGCTAAATTTTAAGAGGCAGTATGGAACGCACTTTCTTAATGATTAAACCCGACGGTGTGCAACGCAATCTGGTGGGGGAAATTATTCAACGCTTTGAAGCTAAAGGTTTTACGTTGGTTGGGTTGAAAATGATGCAGGTTTCTAGCGAATTAGCGGAAAAACACTACGCTGTTCATAAAGAAAGACCCTTTTTCCGTTCTTTGGTCGATTTTATTACCTCCTCCCCCGTGGTGGCCATGGTTTGGCAAGGAGAAGGAGTAATTGCCTCCGCTAGAAAAATTATTGGCGCCACTAATCCCCTCAATGCTGAACCTGGTACGATTCGCGGTGATTTTGGCATTAGTGTCGGACGCAATCTTATCCATGGTTCCGATGGTCTAGATACCGCCAAAGATGAAGTTAGTCTCTGGTTTAGCGATGCAGAATTGGCTAATTGGACTCCCGCCATCACTCCCTGGGTGGTAGAGTAAATCCCCACTGGAAGCCCTTAGGGGGCAGGGGCGGTCGGCGGTCGGCAGGGGGCAGGAGGCAGAAGATTATTTTTATTGATTCTCCCCACACCCCACTTCCCCACCTCCCCAATTCATAATTCATAATTCCCACTCCCCCACTCTGCAACAACTCATCCTACATACTTTGTGCTTTTTGTCAAAAAAACTTTTTTTTTGCAATAAAACTACACAAAAAAAAGATCATCGTTGTGGGTGAAATTGACTGATTTACCTGTCTTAATTAGGATCACCTTGTCGGTGTGGCAAGGGTTTCAACGATTGCTGTCCAAAAAAGCACAGAGTATCCCATTATGAAATTCAGTAAAATCGCTGTAACCATTGTAACATCGTTGTTAAATAAAAATCTTTCTCAATTAATTTTTAAGAATTTGTAAATATTGCGGAATGTTAATTTAAATATTCTCAAGTTTTTGGAGTCAATAAATAATTTTTGCTTATCTTTGTCGAACATTGGGTGAGAAGGCAGGAGGCAGAAGTCAGGAGTCAGGAGTCAGGAGATTATTTTTATTTATTCTTCCCACACCCCACACCCCACACCCCACACCCCACACCCCACACCCCACACCCCACACCCCACTTCCCCAATGGCCAATCAAGGTTTGATTTATCGATATAAAATTAGCAGAAATCAGGCAGGATTAAGCCTATTAGCCTACTATGCGGGCAAATATCCCCAGTCTAGCCCAGAAGAATGGCTCGATCGCATTTTATCAGCAGCAATTCTCGTCAACGGTC
>NZ_JADBUP010000125.1:0-17735 GCF_020245605.1 Microcystis sp. M061S2
AGAATTAAGCTGTCTTGGGGTTTAGATAATGTTTCTTGCCATTTGATTTCATTTTCGATGTCTTCAATAAACTGCTCTGCCAGTTCGTCTTGAATTGCTTCTGGTAGTTCTTGAGCTTTTTGTACAGCTTTACTTAGAAGTTTTGATAACATTTCTTCTCTTCTCTTTTCTTGAAAACATAACTACATATTATAGGTCAACTTTCTCTATAACACTCTCTGGGGTAACGATATGGGTCAACTTTCTGTATATCACACCATTTAGGCGCAATCGCTGGAACTTTTCCCTTTATCACCCCCAAAAGCCTGTTAGCCAGATTAGCATATTGCCAAAAACCTTGGTTAACTAAATTTCTGACAATTAGGCTTATTCTAGCGATGATTCCTATGTCTGACCGCACCGCTTGACAAAAATTTACAATTATTCGACTTTTTAAAAGACATTTTAGCCTACTTTTTTGGGTTCTTGTTTAAGAGAATGAGTCCGTTTCACTTGGCGTTTTAAGGTGGCATCTACGGCAAAAACTTAATTAAAGATAAAAACTAGGATTTAGCTTTTAAAGGAAATCTCTCAGGATTTTTAATAATTTCTTTGCTGAAATCTACATCTAAATCTGACCAATAAAAATAATTAGTAAAAGGCTCTTGTATATTTAAAATTTGTCTAATAGCGACATCTTGAAACCAAGGAAAATCTTGATAGGAAAGAAACATTTCTTCATTGTTTGCCAGAATCCATATTCCATGGGAATAAATATGAGTTACTTCAGCTTGAGAAGTGTTTTGTCCAAGCATTTCTAAGTTCATTTTGTCGTTCCTCAATAATAGTTTCTATCGCTTGAAGATGATTGATGCTTACCCTTCGTTTATTATAGCAAATATTCAGTTAAAAATACAAGAGGGAGAAGTAAGAGCATAAAAATCCCCCTCAACTGGTCTAAAATTAAGAGAGAATGAGTTATATAAAAAAGGCAATTTAACCGACGTTACTGGGTTCTTTTTCGGTTGAATGAGAGCGTTTTACTTTGCGTTTTAAGGTTGCACCTGCACCAAGTATTCCCAGGGAAAGGAGACTTAGGGTTGAGGTGGGTTCAGGGATAGGTTCGCCGCAACCATTTTGATCAGTTGTCTCAGTAGAAATTGTTTTACAATACTCATTTTGAAGAGTAACAGTACTTTGCGAAAAATATTTAGGGTCACTCCATAAAGTTGTAAAACCAAAAAAGTATGTATGACCTTCAACATCGACAGGATTATTAGAAAAGTCAGCATTTAAGATTGCTAATCCTGCTTGGTTATTGATATTGAAGCTCCAACTTGTATTAGTATTTCCTAAAGGCGAGCCAAATGTAGCTGATAAAATACCATCATTAGTAGGACAACCTCCGTTGCTAGTAAATTCACACAGAAACCCATAACTTAAAGAATCTTCAGATATTTGAACTTCATTTGGATTGTAGATAATCTCTGTGCCAAATCTTGTAACAGGATCTGATGGTGGAGGATCAAGTACAATTTTTGTCTTATAGACAGGATTTCCTTTATTATCATATATAGGCTTTCCATTACCATCTAGTGCTGGTTCTGTTACATACTCTAATGAAAAAGTAATTAGATACCAGGGTCCTTTACCAAAAGCACCAACTTTTGAGGGAAATAAGCATAGGTATAGACAAGATGGTATTAACGCAAAAGAAACTGATTTAATCATCCATTTCATTGTTAAACTCCCTAAAATCAAAAAGTGTGAAGCTTTTACGAGAGTAAACAATATCAAAGTTAACTGTCAAGGCTTTTAAAGTTATATAAAGCTATATAAAGCAGTATTAAGAAAAATAACTTAAATCTAAAAATAATATTAAATTGACCGTACACCTTATAATGTCATATAATGTCAGGTAAAAGCTTATTAATCTTGATTCTGTGTTTAAAAATGAACAATTTTGATATTCACTCTTTAATTACAACTGTTGATAATCTCATCTTCTCCTATACAGGAGAGAATTTAGATGATGTTCAGTCTGAAATCGTAGAAGGGGTGATTAATCACCAAAAATACACAGAAATCGCTAAAAGTCATCATCGTTCCGAGAAATATGTCAAGGATGTAGCCGGTAAGCTCTGGAAAACCTTATCGGAAATTTTAGGAGAAGAAGTTAATAAAGCCAATCTTAGGTCTAGTCTGCGAAGATATTATTATAATGTTGCTAACAATAATGTATTTGGAATCCAAATTAGCGAAGGTAATATCTGTAATCAACTACCAGAAAATCAATTACAAAAATCTAATCTTGCTGAAGAATATAAACTCGAAATCGCTACAGAATTGATGAAAGAAGGCTTAACCGTCGAACAAATTGCTAGAGTGTTAAAACTTCCCTTAGAATTAGTTAAAGAGCAACTTGAAAAACCTAAGCAACCTAATTAATGGTGGTATTTGGCACTGGCAGAGCATTTCTAAGTTCAATAATAATTTCTATTTTAATAAACTTCATCATGAGAGCCAATATCAACGAGACAACCATTAAGGTTACAATGAAAGAATCAGATTTCAGGAAATAGCCATGAAACGAGATGAGGTACTAACAATTCTCGCAAAACACCGAGAACAATTAGAAAAACTAGGGGTACAATCTCTGTCTCTATTTGGTTCAGTAGCAAGGGATGAAGCACGTTTTGACAGTGATGTAGATTTATTGGTAGAATTTAGTAAAGCGGTAGGGTTATTTGACTTTATCGAGGTACGACTTTACTTAGAAGATATATTAGGATGTTCTGTTGATTTAGGTACTCAAGATTCTTTAAAAGAACATTTACGACAACCTGTATTAAAGGATGTGATTAATGCCTTTTAGAGATTGGCAACTTCGTCTTCAAGATATTATTGAATCCATTGATGAAATCTTGGAATGGACGGCTAATATGACCTTTGAAGATTTTAGCTCAAATCGAGTGACTCTTAAAGCAGTTCTTTATAATTTAGGAATTATTGGTGAGGCATCTAGAAATATTCCTAGTGAGATACAATTGCGTTATTCTCAAATTCCTTGGCGTTTAATGGGAGATATGCGAAATGTCATTTTTCATGAATATTTTCGGGTAGAATTGGCAATAGACATCTCCAAAAATTATAACCCAGTCACAGCTTGCTTTTAGCTTATGTACTAATTAAGCAGTTCGATGGCTGAAGTGTATATCTGTCGTTGCTAATTCAATTTTACTGAAAAAATATGAGGCAATTAAAATAATTTTTATTCGGGTATATTCTTTGACTAGAAAGACTTTTGGTCTTGAGATAATATTATGGAGAGGTCTAATTGCTTGGCGGACGATTGAAAATAATCTAACTCCATTGCGTTCACAATTACAGGAAATTTTAGAAAATGAAGCCGAAAATTAATCTATAAAATTCCCCCTCAACTTATTCAATTAAGGGGGAATGAGTTATATAAAAAAAGCAATTTAACCGACGTTCTTGACAAAAGGCCATAACCTGTGCTTTGGGAGGGATTAAGAGAATTTCTGATACCCTCTTACCTGGTAGAAATCAAGGAAACCCCCCATAAATCTAACTCGGTTTCAGCAAATATGCTCGCTCCCTGTCCATTGAGAAATATTACCATAAACACGGGTACACCAAGAAAAGTTAAGGGATGTATCCATTGATGGATAAGGGTTTTTTGCTATTGTAGTAGATATGTCTGGGGTCAGTTGAGATAGACAAAAATAGTCAAAATATTTATAATAGAAGATTGGACTAAAATTTTCTGTGATTTGCCCATGTTATTGTCTGGCGCCACCGGTAGCGAACAGTTTTTAGGGAGTGAAGCGATCGCCACTTACGCCACAGCTAAGGCCGTGATCCTGCCGATTCCCTACGAGGCCACCACCACCTATCGCAAGGGTTGTGAAACCGGGCCGGCGGCGGTGATTACCGCTTCCCAACAATTGGAAGCCTATGACGAGGAACTTAAGAGGGAAACCTGTTTAGAAGTGGGCATCTATACCCATGATGCGATCGCCGATACCCGTCAGCAACCGCAATTGTCCGCCGAGGAGATGTTAGCCGTCACCACAGCTACAGTTTCTCGTTTAATTGCCGATGATAAATTTGTCGTCGCCGTCGGGGGTGAACACGCTATCACCACGGGAGTAGTACAAGCTTACCGACAGGCTTTATCGGAACCTTTTACGGTGGTTCAAATTGATGCCCATGGCGATATGCGTTTTGAGTACGAAGGATCGCACCATAACCACGCCTGCGTGATGCGTCGGGTGTTAGAAATGGGTTTACCGACCTTACCCGTGGGAATTCGGGCTATTTGTCGAGAAGAAGCGGAATTAATCGCTAAACAGCAGATTCCCGTGATTTGGGATCGAGATATCGCCGGTGATCCGAATTGGATCGAAAAAGCGATCGCCAAAATTACCACCGAGAAGGTATTTTTAACTATAGACGTGGATGGCATCGATCCCGCTTTAATTCCGGGGGTGGGAACACCTGAACCGGGGGGGTTAAGTTGGCATCAAACCCTAGGCTTTCTCCGTCGTCTTTTCCAAACTCATCAGGTGATTGGCTGCGATGTGATGGAATTGGCCCCGATTAGTGATTCGGTGGTCTCGGAATTTACCACTGCCAAGTTAATTTATAAGTTAATTGGCTATCAATTTATTGCCTAGGGGCTTGCCTAATTAGAAGCAATCGTGTTATAATAACAATTCGTGCGGACGTATAGCTCAGTTGGTTAGAGTACATCGTTGACATCGATGGGGTCACTGGTTCGAATCCAGTTACGTCCATAAGGTATAATCTTGATTTCTAATGATAGGATGAACGATCGAAGCTCTCCAGATAAACCCTATGACTAGCTTACTGCGCGACTTTTGGTATGTGGCCACACCGGCAAATAAACTGAAACCCGGTCAGCTAATGGCCAAAAAAATGCTAGGTGAACCGATTGTTGTTGGCAGGAGAGAGGATGGAGAAGTGTTCGCATTGCGGGATATTTGCCCCCATCGTGGCATTCCGCTGCACCATGGCTGGATTGAAGGGGATGGGGTGTACTGTTGCTATCATGGCTGGAAATTTAATACTAGCGATGGCGTTTGTTCTGAGATCCCCTCATTAACCGAACACGATCGCCTTGATATTAGCAGAATTTGTGTCACCAGTTATCCCTGTCGCGAAATACAAGGTCATATCTGGGTGTTTATTCCGGCAGACTCAAAAAGAGAAATTAATCGAGAAAATCTGCCTCCTGTGCCGACTATTGCCGATTTTGGCAAACTTACCCCCAAAATAGCCGAAACTATCACTTTTGACTGCAATATTGACCATGCAGTGGTGGGATTGATGGATCCGGCCCACGGTCCCTACGTTCATACTTCTTGGTGGTGGCGCAGCGGTCCGCGCCAATTTCGGGTCAAAGAAAAACAATACGAACCTGTTCCCCTCGGTTTTCGTCTTGCCCCCTATGATATGCCTGTAAGTGCGAAACCTTATAAAATTTTGGGTAATAAAGTATCGATTGAAATTGTTTTTGAATTGCCCTCGGTGCGTACAGAAATACTACGAGGTGATCGCTATTTGGCCTGTGCTTTTACGGCAATTACTCCCATTGATGAAAATCACTGCGAAGTCCATCAAAGTTTATACTATACGATTCCTTGGTTGGCATTTTTAACCCCTCTTTTGCGTTATTTAACCCGACAATTCCTCAAACAGGATCGCGATGTGGTAATTAAACAACAGGAAGGACTTAGTTATCATCCGGCTTTGATGTTAATTGATGATGCCGATACCCAGGCCAAATGGTATTATCGCCTTAAGCAAGAATACGAGAAATCTCAAGCAGAAAAACGGGATTTTGTCAACCCCATTAAAGCACAGATTTTACGGTGGCGTAGTTAGAATTTGCTCATTTTAGTTAGGTTCTCACCAAAGATTTATTGACACTGGCTTCAATTTGATAAATAGATGAAAGGACACTACCTTGATGATTATTGACTAGATCGTATTTGACTTCTTGTAAATAATTAAAAATGGCATCCCGCAGAATCGGTTTTTCAATGTTTACCGTGTGCTGATAGTCCCATAAATCCCAAACTATCAAACCAATTCCCACGATTGGATCGATTAATTCTGCCCCAAAACTACTCGCTACTGCTCCACCGGTTTTAGTCGCAATTTTCGCCCCCGTTTTTCCCGCTAGGGACAAATAAACTGTGCTGCCCACTTTCATCACTGGGATCAGAGATTTAACTCCTAAAGCAGTGGCACCACCGACTAAAAGTTTAATTGATGTGTTAGAAATATTGCCCTCGGTATCTTGAATTGTTATGGCTATATCGCTAAGATAACGGTCCCATTTACCTTGGGGAATTTGATAACTGGCCTGAATATTCTCTAATTCATTGCTTAAATTATTGACATATAAATTAACGGCATCCCTAGTAATTCTCTCTAGACGCAATTGGGCCTCTTGGGGACGAATTACCCGTTTAGTAAACTCGGTTTGAATAGTTTTGGTCAAATTTTCTGCCACTACCTGTTCCGGGGGTGGATTATCTGTATTGACCCAGTGAGCGATCGAGGAGTATAATCCGCTTAAAAAGGCCTTACCCTCAAATTGTTTTTGATTGAAATAGTTAAAATACCAAGGCAGAAAACCCTGATCTACTCGTGTCATTAACTCCTTCACCCATCCCTCAATTTCTCCTAGGGCGAAGCTTTGAGAATTGGCTCTCGCTGTCTGTAAAGCTTGGCTAATCTCCCGATCAATTTGACTGTTAGATTTTTGGGGGATAGTGATGGGAATCTCTAGGTTAGTTTCGTTAGTAACCCTAGTTTTTAACGGTTCATTGCTGGCAGTTCCTAGCCAAATTTTCCCTAAAAGAGGCACGATAACCACTAGAACAACTATAGCCCAAATTAACGGGGTGATCGCCTTAATCAGTTGACTGATTGCCTGAATGCGGTTAGTTTTTTCACTATACTGAGGTGGCTCAATATTTTCTTGTGAATCTGGCCTGGAGTTCATCAGCTAACCTACTTAAAATTATTAGATCATTGTTCTCAAAAAACCGCAGAAACCCCAAATTTCTCAGCAGTAACCTGTAGAGGCCATTATCGGGCAAAAGACAGCCAATACCCGATAAATATCGGCAATTTTAGCGAATTTCTGCCTTCATCCGCTCAAGAGTTTGCTGCATTTGGTCGAACATCATTTGCGGAGTCATGCCAAATTGACCTAATTGGGTTTTTAGCTGTTCTACGGTCATTTGGGCGGAAAAATCTTCAGATAACTCAAAACGCTTCATAAATATCTTGTAGCGTTCCATTAACTCCTCCATCCTATCGATAAAGATGATTTTACCCTCTCGATCGAATTTCCCGTACTCGCTGCCTAGTTGTGTGAGAGACTGGTAATCTTCAAATAGCTGTCTAGCTTCCTGTTGAACCACTTCTGAGTCAAAGAATCCCATAATCTTAAAACGGCTTATCGTCGATAGTTATTCTCCCTCCCATTTTATTTTAGCTGGGGAAAAAGTCTAGCTCTGGCCGATTTACGGATTACCGTATTGGGGAAATCGAGAAGATCACAAACGACCTCTCGTCGCGGTTTATCCTAAATCCAGTTATTAAAAACTGATTATCTATTCCCCCTATTGCCTCTTGCCTCTTGCCTTTTGCCTATCCTGATATGTTACCTATACTTAACGGATTGAGTATTAACCGTTGCCCCAGGGAGTTTAAGATTAAAAGTGAAAAATCAAAAATTGTCCTTTAACTGCTCCACAGTGGCTATTTCGCTAAATTTGGGCTGCGGCCCTTATAATTTGCCAAAACGACGATGACGACCCTGATAGTCTTTTAAAGCGCGGTGAAATTGCACTCGATCGAAATCGGGCCAGAGGGTTTCAGTAACGTAGATTTCCGCGTAGGCCATTTGCCAGAGTAAAAAATTACTAATTCGCATTTCCCCACTACTGCGAATTAACAGATCTGGGTTAGGAATCCCAGCAGTATAAAGATACTGTTCAAAGAGAGATTCATCGATCGCTTCCGGAGAGATTAAACCCTGTTGCACCTGACGAGCGATCGCCTGACAAGCTTGTACGATTTCCTCTCGGCCACCATAATTAGTAGCTACCGTAAATTGAATACCGGAATTTTTGCTAGTTTCTGCTTGAGATTTAGCAATTTCCCGTCTTAAAGACTCTGGCAAGGCTGATAAATTACCAATAAAGCGAATTTTAACATTTTCCTGCATCATTTCCTCTAATTCGCGCCGCAAAACCCGCTCGAATAGAGTCATTAAAAACTCTACTTCCTCGAGGGGACGACCCCAATTTTCCGTCGAAAAAGCATAAGCAGTTAAAGCGGGAATCCCCCAGTCACGACAACAGCGCAGCAAGTCTTTTAGTGCATCCACTCCCCGTTGATGGCCCATAATCCGCGGTAAACCACGACTTTTCGCCCAACGACCGTTCCCATCCATAATCACTGCGACGTGCTGAGGCAAACGGTTTTTATCTAAATCCGTAGGTAATTCTGATGACAAGCTCGGTTTAAGAGTCATTTTCTATCTTTGGGGGTTGCGCTGGGCGAACGGGAGAATTTTTCTAAGATTAGACGACCTTTTAAGCCAATTGTACGCCCTAAACGTCCCCAACTCGGTGCGACCACTTCCCCCTCTCCCGACGGAGAAAACTTCGCTTCGAGAAGCTCTTTTAGTTTACTACTGGTTAAAGGCCGATCCAAATTACCCCCCGACGCGAGGGAAATCGAGCCAGTTTCCTCAGAAACCACAATACAGATACAATTATCTAGCCTTTCGGTAATGCCCATGGCCGCCCGATGACGGGTGCCTAATTGCCTAGAGGTACTGCGCTCCGATAAGGGTAGAATAACACCCGCGGCCACCACTCGATCGCCCCGAATAAATACGGCCCCATCGTGCAGTAAAGTTTTAGTTTGAAAAATAGTTTGAATTAATTCCTTAGATACTTGGCCATTGAGCGTCACCCCGGGATTGACAAACACCTTGGTGTCGAGATTGCCACTGGTTTCTAATACCATCAGCGCACCGGTGCGATTTTGAGATAGATCCTTCACCGCGTCCACTAACTCATCAATGACATTATCGGTCTTGGGAGTGGGGGAACTTTTTTTAAATAATTCCCACACTTGACCTTTGCCCAATAATTCTAAAAAACGGCGGAATTCCGACTGAAAAATCACAGCGATGGCCACGGCTGCCCCTAAAATCAATTTTTCTAGGACTAACCCCAGCAAGCGCAATCCTAGGGCATCGCTAATCACCGAGGCCAGCATTAAATAGATTAGTCCTCGCACCATCCAAAAGGTACGCCGCTCGCCGATAATTAGCAGCAGCATATAGGTAAGGAGGAGAACTAACCCAAAGTCTAGGACTGACAGACCATGGCTGAGAATCCAGGACAATAACCGGCGAGGGTCCAGAAAAAAACCCGACATGGGGGACGATAGCGATGAGGTTTATATCAAGGAGAGTCGATTGGGTAAGCGGTCTTGACGCAGCAAATCCGCCAGATTTTCCCGTTCAAGGATGAGATTGGCTTCTCCGTTTTGGACAATTACCGCCGCCGGACGGGGTAAGCGGTTGTAATTAGAAGCCATACTGTAGTTATAGGCTCCCGTGGCTAAAACCACTAAAATATCCCCCGGGTTGGTTTTCGGTAGCGTAATATCCTTAATTAGAATATCCCCAGATTCACAATGTTTTCCAGCTATTGTCACCAATTCCTGACATTCTTGACTCATTTTATTGGCGACCACGGCCCGGTAAACCGATTGATAGGTAATCGGTCGGGGATTATCGGACATTCCGCCATCGACGGCGATATAGGTGCGGATTTCAGGGATTTCTTTGCGATTACCCACTGTATAGGCCGTTACGCAAGCGGTGGCAATCAGAGAGCGTCCCGGTTCGGCAATGAGCAGCGGATAAGCGATACCTCTTTCCTGACAAGCTTTAGCCACTGCTAAGGACACCGCTTGCACCCATTCCTCGATACTTGGGGGGTCATCACTTTCCAGGTAGCGAATCCCTAAACCACCACCAACATTTAATTGCTCTAGGGGTAAACCCCGTTCTAAACCTAATTTAAACCAGTCTGCTAAGACAGCGGCTAGGTCTTGGTGGGGTTGACGTTCAAAAATCTGGGAACCGATGTGAGCGTGTAAACCCAGACAATTCAGCTGCGGATTAGCTAAAACATAGTCAAATACCGCTTCGATTTGATGGGGGTCAAAACCAAATTTACTGTCTAAGTGACCCGTGCGAATATATTCGTGGGTGTGGCACTCGATGCCGGGGGTTAACCGCAACAGTATCGGAATAGAGGTATCAGGACGATTTTCGCCTAATTTAACCAGATTTTCTAACTCTAGCCAGTTATCAACGATAATAATGCAGTTATGCTCGATCGCATATTCTAACTCGGCGATCGATTTGTTATTACCATGAAAGTATATCGGCACATCGGTTTTATTGATCTGGTCTAAAGCGGTTAACACTGTGTGAATTTCTCCGGCCGACACCACATCGAAACCTAATCCCTCCCTAGCGACCACGGCCGATACGGCCAGGCAATTCCACGCTTTCGAGGCATAAATTACCCTAGATTCTCCGGGATAATGAGTCTGGAAACCTTGCAGGTATTGACCACAGGCAGTGCGGAGGGTGACTTCATCGACAATATACAAGGGTGAACCGAAACGTTCCACTAGGGTGGTCACATCGCAACCACCGATTTCTAGACAATCGCGGTTATTAACCTTGGCTGTCAGGGGGAACAGGGTTTGATTCGGGGATAGACAATCTTGATAGGCTAAATATTTTTGTCCGGAATTGCTGATTTTAGGTTCAGTTGATAGCATGATCGGTGTTTTTTGTCAAGAAATCGATAATTTTTGTTACAATCTCTGCCCATCACCGATTCAGTCAAGGGAAATTTGACCGTCGGTGATCTAGATAACCAAAATAGTTCTCTCTTTCACTTTACGACAAGTTCTAACCTTTCTCTGATAAGTAGGGTTTGTGGTTCTTCAACCTTCGTGACCTTTGTGCCTTTGTGGTTCTTCAACCTTCGTGACCTTTGTGCCTTTGTGGTTCAATCATATCTCCTCTCCCCTCTCCCTACTTCCCCCCGCAACGGCTCGACTGAGCGTTCGACAAAAGCTCACGCCGAAGTCTTCGCCGAACGTCGCGCACGAGTTGGTCTCCCCTCTCCCTAATTCATAATTCATAATTCCCACTCCCCTATGCCTTCTAAACAGGATTTAGTATTACTTAACAGACCCAAATTCAGCAAGGGAATACACATATTGTCCCAAAAACTGTTTTTGCGGGGTTTGATTAGAGGTTATGGCTTTTTGTCAACGGGGAATTGCAGGTATGGCGGCTGGGGCGATAATTAGTTTAGCATTAGTGAAAACTTTGAATGGTCATGATTATGATGAAATTATTAGAATGTGTAGTCATTTTTGCCAGTTTACTGAATGTTACACCCGGGATGGCCAATCATTTCCCCCTACAAGTTGTTCAAGCGCCCAATGCCTCTTCGATTCAAGGTTATTGTTTTTCGGTTGCTAATGATGATCTGGATTCTACGGCGAGGATTTATATTCAGGGAAATCAAGTCACGGGTCGGGTAGAAGCTACGATTCAGAACGAACAAGAATCTTATTATACTTCCTATAATCAAACTTTACAAGGAACAAGAAAGGGGAATCAGTTAAACTTAAATATCACGACAGAAATTGAGTTAAGCACCCTAAAAACTCAAGAAATCTGGACGTTAACTTCAGATTCTTTGAATACGGGACGAGTCGTTTATCAAAAACAACCTTGTTTATTGTCTCAAATCCGGTTTGCACCAGGAACTAATAGCGCCACCGTTAATCAATCGGTTGTGCGAGGGAGTCGAAATATTTATCTCTTAAGAGCAAATCGAGGACAGAGAATGGATCTGAAAATTACATCGTTAGAAAATAATGCCGTATTTGATGTGATTGCACCGAATGGGGAAATATTGAAAACAGAAGCTACCCAATCTAGTTTAAAATTACCTGCCACTGGAAATTATGAAATAATTGTAGGCGGAACTCGCGGCAATGCCACCTATAAATTAAATGTTAAAATTCAATAAATAGTAGTAGGGTGGGCATTGCCCAGGCTGCATCTCATTTTTGTAAATCTACCAAGTTGGGATTTTTACGGGGAAACTCTCGGCTAAAATCGGGCATTACTTCCGATTCTATCACTCAATCCCAGCCTTTGGGGGGTAGAACCCCCGAAACCCTGGAGCGCATTAGCTTTTCGGTGGGATGCTTACAGGCAGCTGCTGATACATTTGTCATCATCTAAGAGTCACTGATAATTGCTGATTGTCGGTATTCCTGCAAATGTGAGATGCACCCTGACCATTAAGATAACTGTTATTAGTAATTATGGGAAAATAAATCCCCATACCTTATTTCCTCGTGGCACAATAGAGACAAAGTATAAAAAACTTAACAATAAGGAGGGGTTCGATGGTTGCTACACCAGTCAAAACAAAACGTCTCACCCTGCAGGTGGCCGATCTCACCGCAGACACCACCGCTATTCGTTCCCTCGATTGGGATCGCGATCGCTTCGATATTGAATTCGGATTACAAAACGGTACGACTTATAACTCCTATCTGATTCGTGGGGAAAAAATCGCCCTTGTGGATACCTCTCACGAAAAATTCCGTCAACTATATTTTGATAGCCTCAACGGATTAATTAACCCCCAAGAAATCGATTATTTAATTATCAGTCATACCGAACCCGATCACAGTGGGTTAGTCAGAGATATATTGCAGCTTGCCCCCAATATTACCGTCGTTGGGGCAAAAGTAGCAATTCAGTTTTTAGAGAATTTAGTTCATCATCCCTTTCAACGTCAACTGGTCAAAAATGGCGATCAGTTAGACCTAGGCAACGGTCACATTCTCGAATTTGTTAATGCTCCTAATTTACACTGGCCCGATACTATTTTTACCTACGATCACGGTTCGGGAATTTTATTTACCTGTGATGCCTTCGGAATGCACTACTGTTCCGATGATCTTTACGATGAGCAATTAAGTGCTATTGAACCGGATTATCGTTTCTATTATGAATGTTTAATGGCTCCTAATGCTCGTTCGGTACTAGCGGCGATGAAACGGATGGAACCCCTGGGTAATATTAATCTCGTGGCTAATGGTCATGGACCGGTATTAAAACACAATATTACCGAATTATTGAACCATTATCGTGATTGGAGTCAGGCACAAACTAAGGCAGAAAAAACCGTCGCTGTTTTCTACATTGCCGACTATGGCTATAGCGATCGCCTCTGTCAATCGATTGCCAAAGGTATTACTAAAACTGGTGTTGCTGTAGAAACTTTAGACCTGAAAACTGCCGATCCCCAAGAGGTAAAAGAATTAGCTTCTTCTGCGGTGGGAATCGTCATCGGTACTCCCCCCGTTTCTGGTATTAATGCCCAAGAAATTACGGGAAATCTAGGCACAATTCTCGCCTCGGTTAACCCCAAACAATATATCGGAATGTTTGAATCTCAAGGGGGTGATGATGAATCAATTTTACCTCTATTTAATAAGTTTCGTGAAGTTGGTTTAACCAAAGCTTTTGATCCCATTCGTAGCACAGAAACTCCTAACGAGAGTCTCTATCAACGCTGTGAAGAAGCAGGAACAGATATGGGACAACTATTAACCCAAGAGGTAAAAGTTAAACAAAGAAAATCCCTCGATACTGACCTCGATAAAGCCATCGGACGCATTAGTGGTGGTTTATATATTATTACCACCAAGAAAGGAGACAGAAGCGGTGCAATGGTCGCTTCTTGGGTGACGCAAGCAAGTTTTGATCCTCCCGGTTTTACCGTTGCTGTGGCCAAAGATCGGGCGATCGAGTCTTTAATGCAAGTGGGGGATCAATTCGTTTTAAATATTCTGGAAGAAGGCAATTATCAAACCCTGATGAAACACTTTTTAAAACGTTTCGGACCAGGGGAAGATCGTTTTGCGGGAGTCGATACTCGCACCGCTAATAATGGTTCGCCAATTTTAGCCGATGCCCTCGCTTATTTAGAATGTGAGGTAGTTAGTCGCATGGAATGTGCTGACCACTGGATTGTTTACAATAAAGTCACCGATGGTCGCGTTTCTAAACCTGATAGTTTAACGGCTGTTCACCATCGCAAAGTCGGTAATTATTATTAGGATTCTTGCTTGATTTGACTGGTTGAGAAAATACAGATCAAGATGCTTGATCTCAGCTTTTGAGACTGTTTAACCTCTCAACCAGTTAGTCATACTAAATCCGTTGAGTATAGGCTACATATCAGGAGAGGCAATAGGCACTCTTGCAATAGGCAAAAGGAGCAATAGATAATCAGTTTTTAATAACCAGATTTAGTCTCACATCTGATAACTGATTACTTACCCACTGATAACTGATAACTGATAACTGTTCCTATTGACTAACACCCGCAGATTTAAGGGCTTTTTCCATTAAAATTACATGGGTACTGCTTTCCTGTCCCTCATTGTCAGGACGACGCTGAATATAACTGCCGTCGGATTGTAATTCCCATGCTTGTCGGTTATCTGACAACATAATGCCGAGAATTTCTTCCAGTTCCTTGGCGATCGCTGGTTCAGCGATGGGTGTCACTGCTTCCACGCGACGAGTCAGGTTCCGCGTCATCCAATCGGCACTACCAATATAAACCTCCTCCTGACCATCATTGTAAAAGTAAAAAATGCGGGAATGTTCCAAAAAGCGGCCGATAATGCTAATTACTCGGATATTTTCGCTTATTTCTGGCAATCCGGGCCGTAAACAACAGATCCCACGAATAATTAAGTCAATCTGCACACCAGCACGAGAAGCGGCGTATAAAGCTTCTATAATCGGTTTATCGACAATAGAGTTCATTTTTGCGACAATGCGCCCCGTACCGCCATTTTTACAGTTTTTGGCCTCGCGATCGATCATTGCTAACATCCGTTTTCGCAAACTCACCGGAGCAATTAAAAGTTTGCGATAGGATTGCTGACGGGAGTATCCGGTCAGAAAGTTAAATAAATCGGTGATATCTGCCCCCAAATCCTCACGACAGCTAAGTAAACCCAAATCAGTGTATAATTTAGCCGTTTTTGGGTTATAGTTACCCGTGCCAATATGGAAATAACGACGGATTTTATCCCCTTCTTTTCTGACCACGAGAACCACTTTCGTATGGGTTTTTAGACCAACTAAGCCATAAACAACGTGAACTCCGGCTTGTTCGAGCTTTTTCGCCCAACTAATGTTATTTTCCTCATCAAAGCGAGCTTTTAGTTCCACTAACGCCGCTACCTGTTTCCCATTTTCCGCCGCCGCAATCAGGGAATTGACAATCGGGGAATCTCCGGAAGTACGATACAAAGTCATTTTAATCGCTAAAACATGGGCATCATGGGCAGCCTGGGCGATAAACTGTTGTACTGAGGCACTAAAAGAATGGTAAGGGTGATGAACGAGAATATCGTTATTGCGAATTAAAGTAAAAATATCTTCGCCATCCTGTTCTAGGATGCCGTCTTCGTTACCGTCAACTATTTCTCGCAATCCCTGTAAAACCGGTGGGGTGACAGGATTCCAAGGCGGATCTTTCAGTTCGGGACAGGGTAAAGACAGAAAATAAAATAAATCCTTGTGTCCTAGCAGTCCATCCACATCGTAAACATCGATCTCCTCAAGTCCCAGATCGCGCATAATCCGGTTTTTAATATTGCTAGGGGTAGAACTGTGAATTTCCAGACGTACTGCCGATTTACCGATGCGGCGCTTGCGTACTTCTTCCTCGATCGCTAATAATAAATCATCGGCCTCATCTTCTTCGACGGAGATGTCAGCGTTGCGCGTCACCCGAAAAGGATAACATTCTTGAATGATCATGCCGGGGAAAAGTGCCTCTAAATTGTGCATTACCACCTGTTCAAGGGGTACTCCCGTCCAAATCGAAGCCTTTCCGTCTTGGTGGCGTAATTCCTTGGATAATGCCAGAAAACGGGGGAAAACCTGCGGCACTTTCACCCTGGCAAATAGTTCTTTATCGGTGTCGGGATCGCGAACGACTACGGCTAAATTGAGACTAAGATTAGAAATATAGGGAAAAGGATGACTAGGATCCACCGCCAAGGGAGTTAAAACGGGGAAAATATTTTGTTCAAAGTAATCATGGAGATAATTGCGCTGTTCTTGATGTAAATCCACATAGTTAATCAGATGAATTCCCTGTTCTACTAATAGGTTTTTCAGGGTGTGTTCAAAAAGATGATCCTGCTGTTGCACAAGGGGACGCAGACGTTTACTTATCTCGGTTAGCTGTTCCGAGGCAGTCCTGCCATCGGCACTTAAAACGGCTACATTTGCCTCTACCTGTTGTTTAAGAACTGCCACCCGTACCATAAAAAATTCGTCGAGATTGGCACAAAAAATGGCGGTAAATTTTAATCTTTCTAGTAGGGGAGTCCGAGGATCAAGTGCCTCATAAAGCACACGATGATTAAATTCTAACCAGCTTAATTCTCGGTTAAAGTAATATTGCGAATCTTTAAGATCGATTTCGGAAGTTACGCTAGGAGCTTTAGCCATAGAGTCTAATATCCAAATAATAGATTAAACAGTTAGAAAGAAGCCACTTCAGCCTAAATTTGACTATTTTGGGCGTTTTTTTAGGCTATATTGCCCCAGATTAACCAAAGTTACCCCGATTATCTTGGATGCCAATCCTACTGATTCTAGCCTGACTGGGGAAAAAATCAATTTATTAAAAGGTTAAGAAATCAGTCCCAACAGATCAAGGTTAAATTAATCTTTCAGTGCAATTAGATTTGTTAAAGATCTAGACTTCCCCGTTGACAAAAGGCCATAACCTGTGCTGTGGCAGGGATTAAGAGAATTTGTGCCGCTCGTTACTGGCTACAAATTAAGGAAACCCCTAATAAATCTAACGCTTTCTGTTGCAGAGAAGCCGGTCGAGTTATCTTAGAAAAACGATAACTTCCCTCTCTAATCCTACATTATACTATATTCAAGTAAATCGTCCCCAAGTCCTCCAATAGAGTCCGAAAACTATGCACGCGAAAGTTCTCTTGATTCCGTTTTTTTTCTCTCCTTAGATTGCGCCGATTCACTGCGACTGGTTTTAATCACATTCAGGGAACTATAGTCATTTCAATTAAGATTGAGAATATCAATCCCAGAGTTCATAAGGATTTTGTCGGTCTAGACTGTATCAGACTTATCTGAAATGACTATAAGTAGAGCCAACGCAAAGCACTCGCTACGCGAAACCGCATTCTCTGTCTCACAAGAAAAGGTGCTTTATGGTTTATCGCCGGTAAATCGAGCGCTTCGACCGACTACCGACGATAAGCCCACCTTATCACCCCGACAAGTAATACTTTTGTCAAACCCCTTTACAAACCGATACAAACTCCTTAAGATAGAGACATCATCAATCAATCGTACCTCGATAACTTAATAGGAATCATAAACCAATGACCACCACCTTACAACAGCGCGAGAGTGCTTCCCTGTGGGAGCAGTTCTGCCAGTGGATCACCAGCACCAACAACCGTCTTTATGTCGGCTGGTTCGG
>NZ_JADBUP010000126.1:0-32257 GCF_020245605.1 Microcystis sp. M061S2
TTATGTTGTATTCAGTAAACTTTTATCAATAATCAATCATAGTCCATCACATAATTAGTCTCAACTGTGATTGGAATGATTGAATGAATACTATGATTATGGCCAATTCAAGTCTGAATTGGCGTATGTTGTATTCAGTAAACTTTTGTCAATAATCAATCATAGTCCATCACACAATCACAGCAATCACAGTCAAGACGGCATGGGAGAGGAAATACCAATAATGATCCGTGTTATCGTAAAAATGGGGATAGATGGGGGGTTTGGTCTTGCAAAATCGGCAAATAGGGATAAAATCAGAACAAGTTAATTTTTTCCTTACCATATCATGTTAACCCCATCGGATAGTAAATTATCTAAGCAGCAGCGGATTCTCTCGGCTGTTTCCGAAGAGGAACAGCTTAAACAGCAACGAATTCAGGAAGTGCTATTGTTAATAGATAGTTTATTCCAAAGAGAGGAAACGACTTTTAGAATTATCATCGACTGTCTTTACGATGTGGGTTCGTTAAATTTAATTAATAAAAAGTTTCATAGTCGTCACTTAAATTTTATCATGAAAGCGATCGCTCGTTTTTCTAAGCCTATATTCAGAATTTATGCTCTCTATTGGGTGAAGAAAAATAGCCCCAAATTAATCACTAATTGGTTGGCTAGTAAGGTTAAATTCTAGCCAAGGATAAACCCCAGAGACAGTAAACAGTGATCAGCTTCTCAAGGCAAGAGGCAACAGTAAAGGGATTGGGGGAGATTCAACTAATCTAAGGATAGTAACCGGCTACTTAGTTGATGATAGGTGGTGCGTTACGACGGATTGTTACCTTCAAGTCAAAGCAGCAATTTTTGCCGTCTAACGCACCCTACGTTTTGCTTCGTACCTCACTATTAAGATATAGGGACTAAATTTGCACCTGTCTGAGATGACGACGGGGATCGGTGCTACGCTGAGATTTAATTTTCTCGTATAATTCCCGTTCGATCGCCGTTAATTCTTTGGGAGTATCGATGACAATTTTGACTAATTGATCGCCGCGTTGTCCTTTATTATCGATCCAACCTTTGCCTCGTAAGCGCAGGGATTGACCGGAACGAATACCGGCAGGGACTTTTATCGTCACCATGCCATCGGGGGTAGGAACTTCGATCGCTGTGCCTAAAACCGCCTCATCGGGGGTAATCGGGACTTCACAGGTTAAATTATCGCCTTCAAAAGCAAAGAAAGGATGGGGTTCTAATTCCACATCGAGAAATAGATCTCCCCGTTGTTTACTCAAGGGATCGATTAGTCCTTTCCCCCGTACCCGGAGACGATTACCGGTTTTAGTTCCTGGGGGGATTTTGATATCGATCATTTCTCCGGCTAAATTAACCCGTTTTTGTACTCCTCGTAAAGCTTCCGCAAAAGTCAGACGCAGTTTAGCGGTGGAGATGCCGGAAGTGACGGATTGCGGTGCAGTACGAGCGCCGGCAAAGTCGTTAAAATTGCTAAAATCGCCAAATCCTCCCCCCGGAGTACCGTAGGAATGGGAACGGGGGCGAGTACCGCCGGGGCCGCCCATGCGACCGAGTAGTTCGTTGATAAAATCATCAAAGGTACTGTACTGGCTAAAGTCAAAACCGGCCGAACCGAAGTCAACCCCCGGATTACCACCCGGCCAATTCGATCGCCCGGCCTGTTGCCAATATTGTCCAAATTGATCGTATTTTTGGCGTTTTTCGCTATCGGAGAGGACTTCGTAAGCTTCACTAATTTCTTTAAAACGTTCTTCGGCGCTTTTATCGTTAGGATTGCGATCGGGATGATATTTGACGGCTAATTTACGAAAAGCTTTTTTAATTTCTTCAGCGCTGGCAGTTTTACCTACTCCCAGAACGGCATAATAATCTTTATAATCTGCGGCAGGCATCGATACGCTATCTCCTTAGCAATGAGGATTCAGTCGGGATATTCCTAATCTAACTTAATTTTATCGTGATCACTGAAAGGGAAATTGCCGACGACGACGATACCAAGTTCCCACACCTACTAACAGAGCAATGAGGGTAAAAGCCACCATTAGGGGCAATATATCGCCTTTTCCTAAAGATTTTAAACCCGCACCCATCATGACAAAGGGTAAAATGCCGGGGACAGTGCCTAATAAAGTACCGATGAAATAATCGCGAAAACGGATAGAAGTTAATCCCGCAACAAAGTTAACGATACCGTAGGGAATAATCGGTAATAGACGGATAGCAAACATATAAAATAGGCCACCTTGCTGCATTTCTGCATCGATCGCTTGCCATTTTCCCTGAAATTTTTTGGCGGTATATTCCCGGCCAATAGTACGAGTAAAAGCAAAGGCAACTATAGCGGCCACCAAAGCGGCGATCGTTGTCCAAACTGTTCCCATAACTACCCCAAAGATCGCCCCACCACTGAGGTTTAAGGGGGTAGAAGGCAGGATTAAAATTGTCCCGATCGTATAGAGAATAATATACAAAATGGGGGCCATAATTCCCATTTGTTTTAACCAGATCTGTAATTGTTGGGAGTCGATACCACCGATTAGATAAACTCCGATCGCCGTGGCGATAATACAAATTACGGTTAGGATAATGACACTACTTTTAGTTTTAGACATTTAACGGCAATTTTGGGCTAAGTTCGGGTTGCAAAACATAAGATGCAGCCGGGGTCCATATTTCCCTATTGCCAAAAATATAGCAGAAATCGGCATAGGATCGATCTCGATCTCAATATTAGCCAGCTGCCCGATCTGTCCCCAAATTACCCCCGATATCGCTGTGGGTAGTTCAGTTAATCTCCTCGCAAACCACGATCGAAAAACCATTGACTTTATAGTTATCGGCAATTACTGTCCCTTGATCCACAGACCAACAATTATAATCGGTTTCTGCCCAAGCTGCCGTATCAATAATTCTTACCCAACGATAATTATTGGATGACGGGGGAAGGCGAAAATCCACCGGCAGATGATACATATTAATTAACACCAAAAAATCGTGATCGCCGACGGCACTACCATCAATTAAAAACCAAATACAGCGATCATCGGCAGTTAAATCGCTAACCCCATCGGTTTTTTTAAATAAATAGGTGACATCATTACCCGCATCGAGAACCATATCACCGTAGCGGCGCTGTTTGAGGGCTATATGATTGTTTCTTAAGTGAGCAATATAAGCGGCAAAAATAAATAAAGGATTGCGTTCTTCTTGATTAGTTCCCGTGCCAAAATTATTGTGATAAGCTTCCCGATAACCGGTGGGCAGTAGATGGGGTGAACGGGTGGCGATCATATCATAATTATTCCAAGTGGCCACACTATCAATATTGTAGGGATTATTATTACCATTTTGGGTGCGGCCAAATTCATCGCCCCAGACAGTCATCGGCACACCGCGAGACAAAAATTGAATCGTCCAAAAGTTGCGTAATCTTTGGCGACGTAAGGCCTGATCACCCCCAGAATCCCACGAATCGTTATTAGTATTGCCGCCATCGGAGGGACCAAAGGGCCAGGGAGTGAGGTTATTTTTATGGTTATAACTGACCAAATCCATCAGGGTAAAACCATCGTGGGCAACAATAAAATCGATCGATTTTTGTGGTCCGCCTTGGTCGTTAAAATTGCGATAATCTCCGTTCACCTGTTCGATGAATTGAAAAGTATTACCATCTCCCTTTAAAAAATGCCGAATTGCATCGCGATAACGGCCATTCCACTCGCCCCAACCCGTCGGGAAATTACCCACTTCGTAACCCCAGCTATCCCAAGCTTCGGCGATCATTTCCGCATCGTATTTCTTGCCTAATTTCTCGATCTTTTCTAACAAAGTATGTTTAGGAAAGAATTGTTTTTGTTTGCCCCGATCTTGTCGTTGATGACTAGAAAAAGTTCGACCGAGGACGGGGGCCAGATCAAAACGAAAACCATCAACTCCCATGGTTTCTAACCAATAGGTGAGGGAATCAAGAACCAGATTACAGGTGACAATATGGGAAAAATTTAATTGATTTCCGCAGCCTGTCGCTCCATCGACTAGATAATGTTCATCGGTGAGTTGATAGTATTCCACCACATCAAAACCACCAAAACTAACAAATCTGGTGACATCGTTGCTGCCCCAATTGCCCGCTTCTCCGGTGTGATTATAGACCACATCGAGATAAACTTCCATACCTTGGTCGTGGAAAGCTTTGACCATGGCCTTAAACTCTCTGGTGGGTCCCCCGGGGGAGCGATCATAAGCATAACGGCGATCGGGGGCGAAATAACCAAAGGTCATGTAACCCCAATAGTTACCGCCGGGGCGATCGTCGGGGTTATTATCGTTAGCGGTTTCCTGGACCGGTAAGAGTTCGATCGTGGTAAATCCTAGCGCTTTCAGGTATTTGGCCATATAGCCAGCTCCCGCATAAGTTCCCCTGTACCGGTCGGGAACGTTGGCCACTTCCTCAAAACCCCTAATTCCCTTGAGAATATCTTCTAAACGACTAGCAGAGGGGTGATTGCTTAAACCGCGCACATGGGCCTCATAAATGATCGCTTTTTCGGCACCCAGACGGGGACGAATCCCGGTGGAAGTTCCATCCGGTGCGATCACAATGCCTTTGGGCGACCATTTACCCGTATCGTATTGCCGCCGGATCACTCCTTTGTAGTCCCCTTCTCCCGTGGCATACATTCCCGCATTTTCTCCGGCCGCGATCATGGCCGGGGTTTCAAGGTCGTGGGAAAGTTCTCGCGCGTAGGGATCGAAGAGGACTTTATTGGGGTTAAAACGATGGCCAAAATCGTCCACATCTGCCCGAAAACCGGCGTTACTGTGGCCTCTTTGCCATTTTTGATCAAATTGCCAATTGGAACCCCAACAGCGAAAAGCATAGTAACTGCCGTGGGGAATACCGGCGATTTTTGCCCGCCAGATATCATCATTTGGGTTTTTTGTCAACCAGTAATCATACTTAGCGTTTTCTCCCGTCGGGCGATCGTAGATTTCCAGAAGAATCTGACTGGTATTTTTAGAATAGACGGCAAAGGTGACATTATCGCCCCGATAATGCGCCCCGAGGGGATAGGTGGCATCGGCCCAGAGATGGCTATCTAGGGGGGCATAATTACCAGATTGGGGATGATTTTGACCGATCGCTGGTAACATAAATTGGCGGAATAATATCGCCTTTGATAATAGACATTTTTCTCTCAAAGAAATAAGAAAAAAATCTAAAGCTTGCTCCCCCCAAAAAACCAGCTATGCAATTTCTACTAACTACTTACATGATTTTCCTGTCTAAAGCCAGAATTGACAATCATCTTCTAATAAACTAGGATAAATTCCTTGTAAGCGTCGATAAGCAATAGCATCCGCTCCATACAAAGGGATAGGTAAACGGGGGTCTTTGAGAGAACCATAGTGAAGTAAAGTTAATTTTAACGTAGTGTCAACTAACTGTTTTAAATTTACTTGCTCTCCTAATTCATGAACTTTTAAGCGCAAGGGACGAGGAACACCAATTTGTTCAGAAATTTGCGTAGTTATCAGGATAACTTCCCGATTTGATAAAGCTAAAGCTAATCCTTTGGAGGGAGCATTTATCTGTTTTTGCTGAAGATTATAAAGTCTAGAAATGCCAGTCTTATAACATTCTACGAGAATAAATTTAGCATTAATTGCTCTAGCTCTTGCCAGTAAATTTTCAACCTCCTTTCCTTGAAATTTACCATCTCTGTAAATGAGAACTGTCTGATTTTTTAGTTCAGCTTGCGGTAAACAATTTTCCAGAATCCGTTGAGGAATTTCTTCTCCCTCGGTTAAACTATCTTCTACCCGACAGCGAACAAATTCTCCCTGTTTGCCATATAGTCGCACACTTGCACAAACATTGAGACTACCCGGAAGATTTTTTTTAGGCATCCTTCCCACATCTAAACCAATAAAATAATCGGCAATTTCTAGAGGTTCAGCAAGGACATAGGGTAAATTTCCTAATTTGGCTAGGATCCCTGGGACAACTTGATTGAGAATATTCTTATAGTTGTTCTTATCCTGTAAAGTTTTCTCATAAATCATTTGAGTCATAACTCCACGCTCCAAGAACTTTTTTTTAATCCACGAATATAAACTTCCTTCTTCAGTATTATCAGCATTGCGATCCTCTTGAGGAAGAAATACTAAAGCAATATCTACAGGAATTTCTCCTCGAATTAATTGATTAACTGCTTCTTCCAGTCTGGCTCTTTTTTCAAATCCTACACCTTCAACAGAGAAATTTATTTGATTCTCTGGTGGCAAAATAGTTTCAAATTTATAAAGTTTTAATCGCTTTTCTAATTGTTCTCTAAAATCTCCCACTTTCAAATTAGCTGGTTTCAGAATAGCTAAACGAATTTTACGAGCAGGATCGACATATTCTCGATGACGTTGATATACACCCCCCTTCGACAATCCTTTGAGAGTTTCTCTTTTTTCTCCCCTTTCTCCCTTACCAAATAAGATAAGAGTTTGCTCAAGAGAAATAGAAGGAGTCCAAAAGAAGTCGGGATTTTCCCTGCTGTTAATACTTTTTTCTTTTAACTGAAACCCAAAGTTATTTAAAGTCTTTTGTGCTTCCTGTTTATATAACTTTAATAGTTCTTGTCGTTCAGCATAGAAGATTTTTGTTTCCTTTAATAACTCTCCGTAATTAACTTGAAATAAACTCTCATCCTTATCTGTCATACAGGGTTTTAAAGCTGCCAATGGATAAATATACTCCTTGGGATTTTTGCCAAATTGTACCGCCACCACTGGCTGCCCCAGATGAGCTTCTTCTAATTTTCTTCGACTAATTGAACCCGTAGCTTGTTTAAATATTTCCTCTCTTTTTTCCCCAATTGTACCCGCTATTTTAATAATTTTAGCTATCCCATTGGTTTCTATATCTTTAACCTTTAAACCTACTAATAATTTAGCCGCATCTTGTCTATAGGGATGATTTTCATAAAACTGTTCTAAATCTCCACTATAGACAATACTACTTTCAACAGTTAAACAAATAGCTGGATCGGTGTCATTGATGATTTCTGCCCAAAAGTTAACTTCTCTCCTTACCTGTACTTGGTTTTCACTTATCTGACTATCTTTGGGAAAAACTATTGGATAGGAAAATTTACCAAATATTTTCAGAATTCTAACTGCTAATTGTGCTGTAACTAAAGCTGTTATCTGCCAGTCTTTTAGCCAATGAATAGAATAATAGTGATCGCCAATATCTTCTCGTAAAACCTCTTGAATATCTGATAAAGCTTCTTTCCACTGTTGTAGAGAAGGAATAGATTTTTCATCTTTAGCTAATACCCAAAAACAATTATCTTCAAAAATAACCACCACATCGGGAAACTTCCGACTGAATTGCCAACTAAAACGATTACCTATTTTTCTAGTAACTTGATGATTAAGCTTAAAACAATTTAAACAATTATTCCTGAGAGTTAAGGAACTAATTTCACTCAAAAAAAGCGGGGAATTGGCTGTGTTAGCTGCTGTGTAATTCATGATCTAAACCTCCTTATTTGCATAATCACAAATCGATGTAAACGGACAATAACGACAGACATAGCCACTTTGAGGCGGAAAAATATGATAAAAATCTTTGGGGTGATCTTTATATTTTTGTAGTTGTTGCTGATGTTTTTTGGACAGGGAAGCTAGTTCGATTTTAACTGCTTCTATTGCCTCAGAAGACAGGGATATTTTTTCTGAGCTTGTTTGGGTTTCTAAATTGTAAAAAGAAGCGACAATTTTTTCCTGAGGATAAAGGTAACTAGCCGCCAGTAAATAAACATGAGCCTGACGACGATCAAAATTAGATTGACCAGTTTTCAAATCTAAAATATGTATAGTGTCATCAGCTTCTCTAAAAATACAATCAAAGGCAGCGGACAAATTAAACCGATAGTTACCCTGCTCGATAACAATAGGTTCTGGATAACCTTCATCGCCTCTAGATAAATTAATAATCTCTTTATTCAATAAAATTGGTTGTTGATAGTAATTGTTTAAAATTACTAAAACCCTGGCTTGAATTTCTGGCGATTCTTGATTTAATTGCAGGATTTCTGCCACTTGTTCCACCCCATGGGAACCCGATAATCTCACCGGCTCTTGATGAAACTCAAAAACTCCTCGTTGTGCCAACTTACCAATTTTTTGCGACTGATTATCTTGTGATAGTAATCTTTGGACTTCTGGTTCTTTGTTTCGCGCTTTTTCAAACCCCCGTTTTGTCTGACAATGCCAATTCTCATAGCCAATCGCTGGTTGTAGTGATCGCCAAAGACTATAGCTCATCGGAGGATACCAAGGCTTTTTGGGGGACTGGCAGGACAAGATTTTTTCCCTCGGTCAGGATAATGCTAGGATGACATTGACTAAAATAATCAACGCCAATGAACTAACTTTAGCCTATGTTGACTGAAATAGTCAACCCTTGATATAATTTTTTTGAGCGGTTGGGAGAAAAGCAGTGTCAGAAACATTTGGACAGGTTATCCGCAAAGCTCGTCGAGAGGAGGAATATAGTCAGAGAGAACTAGCTAAGCTGATTGGGGTGGACTATACCTATCTATCGAAGCTAGAAAATGATCATGCGGGTTATCCTCCTAGTCAGCAAGTTATTGAGTCCTTAGCGACTCATTTAAAATTAAATGCTCAAAAATTAGGAGAATTAGCGGGACGAATTAGTTCAGATGATCAAAAAGTCTTCAAAGAATTAGTTCAAAAATACCAACAGATGCCGATTTTATTGCGTCGCATGAAAGACAATCCCAATTTTGCCAAAAAAATTATTTCTGAGGCGACAAAATTAGAACCAGAGGAGTAAATATCTTGGATATTATTAAACCCTATAGTTTTATTCCCAAAGCAGTGATTGAAGCTCAGGCAGACAATATTCTTAAGAAAGTAAAAGCTCATCGTCGTCGTCCCTTAAAAAATTGCGATATTGCGGAAGCAGCGGCTGATTATTTTGATTTAGCTATTGAATGGACGGATATAAAGCCAGATAAAGAGGGAGAAATCGCCGCGATGATTATTCCCACAGAAAAGAAAATTATTCTCAATGAAGATGTAAAATTCTTAAGAGATTCTCAAAATTCATCCCTGGCAAAAGAAGGTTTTAAAAATTCGAGTTTAGCTCATGAAATTGGTCATTTTGTCCTTCATATTAATCAAACGGCTGTCTCTAACTTTTTGGATCGAATCAATCAGGGAGATTCCTTAGAGACAATTCAACCTTTTCTGTGTCGGACAGTTGATTCTAGCCAAAGAATTGAATGGCAAGCACAATATTTTGCCAGTTGTTTACTAATGCCGATGAGTGAGTTAGAGAAAGCCATCAAGGGACGTGACTTGACTAAATGGGGACCTCTGTATGCGATCGCCGACGAGTTGGGAGTAACTATTACTAATCTTAGAAGTCGTTTAGAAAGTCTCCATTGGATTAAAGTCGATAAAAAAGTAATTTATCGGGGCAGTAATTTTCCTAAGAGATAGCTTAAATGTTCCGAGGGAGATTTTGCCCGTATCGAGCGACTTATTTACTAATAATTTCGGCGGTTTGCGAGTTAGGAATCGGTTCAAAGTTGTGGTCGTCAGCCAGATATTCGGGATAGGTGGAGAATTGGGGTAGTATTTCTAGGGTAAAAGCTTCGGCCGCTTTTGATCGATAACGATTTGGGTTAATAATTACCGATAAAGTGCGACGTACTTCCACATCTTTAATTCGGGTAGCGTGGATAACTCCCATTTGTAGTTCTTTTTCGATCGCTGTCACCGAGACAAAAGCCGCCCCTAACCCGGATTGTACAGCATTTTTAATCGCCTCGATCGAGTTAAGTTCCATCTCCACTTTTAAGCGTTTGGTATCGATCTCGCAACGAGTTAAAACCTTGTCGATGACTTTGCGAATCGTCGATTGGGAATCGAGGGTGATAAATTTTAGTCGATATAAATCCTCTTTTTGAATCATTTCTACCTTAGACAGCGGATGAAAAATCGGCAGGACTAAAGCCAGTTCATCTTCTGCGTAGGGGATAATCCGCAGGGTTTCTTGTAATTCGGCGGGAACTTCCCCCCCGATAATGGCTAAATCCACTTGACCGTTAGCAACGCTCCAAGAGGTGCGACGGGTGGAATGAACTTGTAGCTGTACGGATACTTCTGGGTATTTTTGCCGAAACAGACCGATCATGCGCGGAAGAAGATAGGTTCCCGTGGTTTGGGAAGCGCCGACGATTAGGGTTCCCCCTTGCAGATTTTGTAGATCTTCGATCGCCCGACAGGTTTCTTGACAGAGCGTGATAATTTTTTCGCCGTAGCTTAAGAGTAGGTGTCCCGCTTCTGTTAATTGAGCTTTCCGACCGCCTCGGTCAAATAAAGGCACATTTAGCTGTTTTTCGAGGTTTTGTACCTGAAGACTGACCGCCGGTTGGGATACATACAGGGTATCTGCCGCCCGTTTAAAGCTTCCTTCGGCAGCGATCGCTTTGAGAATTCTCAGTTGGTCTAGGGTGAAAGGAATGTCGGTCATAGAAAGCCTCAAAAAGAGCGACAGGAGAAGGGGAGGGCAATAGCGACAAATCTTAAGCCAGTGCAGATAAATACACTGAATTGACAGTACCACACCACGGGGATCAATGCTTCAGCTAGTTCGATGATCGGTTATTTTAGCTGTCAGCCTTGAATTAGTTCTCAGTTATCAGTTATCAGTTATCAGATGCGAGTTATCAGTTCACTGATTAAGCTGTTGACTATAGCGCTTTTCACGTTACTGAGGTATCGACAAGTTTCGCCAACAAAGGGTTTAAGCCCCTTGCCCATGCCTCATTCTGATGAAAACTGCTATATCTAAATTACTCGTTAAGATTGCAGGGGAGCAGGGAGCAGGGAGAAGCAGTTTGAGCATTTGTACTAAAATTTTCAATACGCAGTTTAAATTCAGTACAGCTTACTAGAACTCTTGCAAATTAATTATATGTTATAATTATCGGCTAACTAATTTTCCCCAAAAAAATAGCCAATCAGTACATTGGTTCTGAATAAAAACTTGAAGTTTAACTTTTCACTCAAAACTCTTTAGAGATGCTTTAATTTGGTTATCAAAACCTCTTTATTTAAGCAGCACAAACCATCTCAATTATAAAAATTGAGAATAAATTACCCTTGACTTGATTAATGTTTGGCAACTTTTAAGAAGCCGCTGTACCTATCCCTAACTCATCACTATAAATAGCCGCTAACAAGTTAACTATTAAACCATATCTTCGACGACTATTCCGATATTTACAGGATAAGATTTTCAAGATTTTGAGTTTACTGTTTATAGGTTCAATGATAATTATTTTTTTGGGCTAAAGCCTTGTTATACTACTTTTCTAAGCCTGTGAATTTTCTATTTTTCGGTGTATAAATATTACTATGATATTGAGATATTCCCTGGTAACTACTGTCTTCTATGCTGGTAGTTAAAAGATGAAAAAGAACTCGACTTTTTTTAAATAAACTAAAATCATGACCACTGCCCTTGATCCGGAAGACACAGATCATTTCCTCCGTATTTTGATCAGCGTATATGTTTTTTGAAAAGCAGACAGGAGGCTATCGGGGCATCCCCACTGCGCTAGGCTGAGAGTGGGGAATTCCCGTGCCATATTTTCGTTAAGGTCTTTATCTCGGCTGACCTCATTTCAAATCATCTATAGTATTTTCTACTTTTCGCCATTTCCCTCTATACTTAAGTATTTTTTAATATTTACTTTTGTGAGGATTGGTCAGGTTTTCTTAAGTAATGCTGCGGATGCAGGGAAACGCCGAGAATTTGTGATATCCACACCTCAAAATCGTGGATTGGATAAGCTTGCCCCCCCGTCAAGGGATTTACCATTGGTTTCACCAGAATGGTAAACATTCCCAGACGATTTCCCGCTAAAACATCGGTAAACAAGCGATCGCCAACCATAGCAATTTGTTGGGGGGGGAGACTCATGGCTGCCATCGCTTGCCGGAGTTTGCGTCGAGAGGGTTTCACCGCACCGAGGAGGTAGGGAAGTTGTAAATTATCAGCGATCGCACCGATGCGATTTTCACTGAGATTATTGCTTACCAACCAAATCGGTAGATAAAGACGCAAGGAATCGACCCAACGCTGTAAATCCTCAGAAACCGTCGTTTCCTGGAGGGGAACAAGGGTATCGTCCACATCGAGAATCAATCCCTTAATCTGACGCTGACTCAAAATCTCCAGACTGAGACCGAGAATCGTATCCCCTAAAATTAAATCAGGTTGTAGAATTTTTGCTCTAGTCATTAACTTCTCAAAAATAACTGGCACCGAGTCGATCGAACTCAGCTTCCCTACTTAGTATAAATGACCGACTGCCTCTGAAAATCTTGCTTGGCCGATCCCTTCACTTGGCCGCTTGAATCACCTGTAAACTGCCACCAGCGTATAATTTTTGTTGACAATCACGAAAACCGAGTGCCTGTAAAGATTGGATCAGATCCGTATCGATAAATTGCCAAGCGGTATCGGTTTCAAATAATTGCAAAAATAGGGCCAAAGAAGGCCAAAAAAGCGGGTTAGTGGGTCGATGAAAATCCACGAGGGCAAAAATTCCCCCCGGTCTGAGAACTCGATACACTTCTTTAAGGATTTCCTGTAACTGCTCCGGTTCCATTTCGTGGAGAGCGGCGCTAGTATGAACAAGGGCGAATTCTCCAGCATTAAAGGGCATTTTTTCGGCTAATCCCTCCACATAATGCGCTTGCGGCACCGCTAAACTAGCTCGCTCCAGGGCCCGGGGAGAGACATCTAAACCGGTACAGTGATCGGATAGGGGGACTAAATAACGGGTGGTTTGACCCGCACCACAACAGAGATCGAGGATAGGGTCATTTTTAGCGATTTTTAAGCCTTCTAGGGCCAATTGCCGAAAACGGGACTCCCCACCCACTGCTAGGGCAGCCAGACGGGAGATACCATCGTAAAGCCATTGATATTGATAACTGAGGGGACGTAAAATAGTAGCCAAGATCAACCTCCAAAATTTGATTAAGTTCTCTGTAGCCTGTAATTTGTTTTAACGGTTCCACCGATATATTGTTAAACTTGGTAAAGAATCTGAAAATTTAAAAATTATCTGTTAACACTATGGGTCGCGTTGGCGTTTTATTATTAAATTTGGGTGGGCCGGAGCGGTTAGAGGATGTGCGTCCTTTTCTATTTAACCTTTTTTCTGACCCAGAGATCATCCGTTTACCGATCAAAGGATTACAAAAACCGTTAGCTTGGTTAATATCGACGCTAAGAGCGAGTAAATCCCAAGAAAATTACCGTCAGATTGGTGGTGGCTCCCCTTTACTCAAGATTACGGAAGCACAGGCCACGGCACTGCAACAACGTCTCGCGGAAATGGGCCGCGAGGTGAGCGTTTATATTGGGATGCGTTATTGGAATCCCTTCACCGAAGAAGCGATCGAGCGGATTAAACGGGATCATATCAAAAAATTGGTTATTCTCCCCCTTTATCCCCAATTTTCCATCAGCACCAGTGGTTCCAGTTTTCGTGTGCTAGAGGAAATGTGGCAGCAGGATCCCTATCTGCGTTTGACGGAATATACTCTTATCCCTTCTTGGTACGATCATCCCACTTATCTGAGTGCTATGGCCGATCTGATCGCACGAGAATTAGAGCAGTGTCCTAATCCTGACCAAGTACATATCTTTTTTAGCGCCCATGGTGTCCCCCAAAGTTATGTGGAGGAAGCGGGAGATCCCTATCAAAGGGAAATTGAAGAATGCACTAGGGCGATCATGCGTACGCTCAACCGACCCAATCAGTACACTTTAGCCTATCAAAGTCGCGTCGGTCCGGTGGAATGGCTAAAACCCTATACTGAAGATGCTTTAAAAGAGTTGGGAGAGCAGGGAATTAAGCATTTACTGGTCGTGCCGATTAGCTTTGTCTCGGAACACATCGAAACCCTGCAAGAAATCGATATAGAGTACCGAGAAGTGGCGGAAGAAGCGGGAATTGAACATTTTCAGCGAGTACCGGCTCTTAACACTCACCCGATGTTTATCGAATCTCTCTCCCAGTTAGTGGTAAAATCCCTAGACGAGAAACCCACCACTTTCGAGCAAATTACCCATCCGAAAGCGAATATGAAAATGTATCCCCAGGAGCGTTGGGAATGGGGGATGACAACGGCAGCCGAGGTGTGGAATGGTCGATTAGCGATGATCGGTTTTCTGGCAATTATTATCGAATTAATTACCGGTCAAGGACCATTACATTTTGTTGGTTTATTATAAACCCGAGCTTCGGTGCCATTGCTTTTGATGGTAACTACCAAAATAAGGTTGGGTTAAACATAGTTAAACCCAACCATTGGCGATTTTATCTTCTCTTAGGACATCATATTAGCAGAACGAACATTAACGTTAACTTCTAGCCTGCCATTGCCGAGCATATCTAACCCAGTGACGCTAAACAGATTAGCTTTAATCCCCCTTTCCTGAAAATTAGCCTGTAATTCTTTGATGAGAACCTCTTCCACTTTCCCTTCATCATCTGCTAGAGCTTGGACGATTTTAGCGGCGAAAGAGCCAATTTTTGCGCTTAATATTTCTTCCACATTGGTAATCTCGATAATAACCATTGATTTTTCTTCTTAGTAGAGGACAAATAGCTTGACAAGCCAATAAGAACAGAATTTGTAAGAAAATAGAGCTGCTCTCATCTTAGGAATCAGTATAACCTGCACTGTTCCCCCCCAAACGTAAATTCCCACCCAGAAGGAGATTACTGCATGATCAACCTAGAGACCCTAGAAGGTTGGTTAAATGCTCCAGTGGAAAATGAGCGACTAGAATTTAAACAGGCTAAAAATCAATTTGATACAATCAAACTGTTAAAATATTGCGTCGCCCTTGCTAATGAAGGAGGTGGCCATTTTATCTTAGGTGTTACCGATAAACGTCCCCGTAAAATTGTTGGTTCACAAGCCTTTCCTACACCCGAAGAAATTAACAGCATTAAATCGCTAATCGTTCAAAAACTTCGCTTGCGCGTGGAAATCACCGAATTAGCCCACTCTGATGGTCGTGTCTTGGTTTTTGAAGTGCCAACCCGTCCCACAGGACAACCTATCGCCTTTGAAGGTGCTTATCTAATGCGAGCAGGGGAAGACTTAGTACCCATGACACCTGATCGGCTTAAGCTCATCTTTGCTGAAGATCAACAAGATTGGTTTTGTCAATCCGCTCGCTCTCATGCCAGTCCAGATGAGGTTATTGACCTATTAGACACCCAAACCTACTTTGAATTGCTCAAGCTTCCTTATCCTAGCCATCGTGATGCTGTTTTAGAAAGATTACAAAGCGATCAACTCCTTGACAAAACATCAAAAGGTTGGACAATTCCTAATTTATCTGCCATCCTTCTGGCCAGACAACTTGAGAGCTTTTCCTCTACCTTAGCGCGTAAAGCACCACGAGTGATTATCTATGAGGGAACAGGTAAAATTAAAACTCGACTGGAACAGACAGGAACTAAGGGATATGCTGTGGGTTTTGATGGTTTAGTTAATTTTGTCCACGATTTAGCCCCTCAAAATCGCGTCATCGAGGAGGTTCTTAGGGAAGAAGTGAAAATGTTTCCTCCACAAGCTTTGCGAGAACTGATCGCCAATGCTTTGATTCATCAGGACTTTCTCGCTACAGGCGCTTCGGTGATGATTGAAATGTATGATGATCGAGTAGAAATCTCTAACCCTGGTATTCCTTTTATCAAAGTAGAACGCTTTATAGACGAATATCGCTCCCGTAATGAGCAATTAGCTGACATAATGCGTCGTTTTGGCATTTGTGAAGAAAAGGGCAGTGGTATTGATAAAGTTATTTCCGCTGCCGAGAAATTTCAACTTCCCGCACCAGATTTTAGAGTAGGTGAGATCCGAACAACTTCTATCCTATTCGCTCATCAGGATTTTGGCAAAATGAGTCAATCTGACCGTATTCGCGCTTGTTATCAGCACTGTTGTCTCCTCTATGTCGATAATCAACGGATGTCTAACCAAACCTTACGAAATCGCTTTTGTTTAAATGAATCAAAAAACAATACTGTTTCTCAAGTGATTGGGGCAACTAAAGAAGCAGGACTGATTAAACTTGACGAATCTGAATCTAAATCAACTCGTTATGCTCGTTATCTCCCCTTTTGGGCCTAGACTAGCCTTGAGCGAAGTGTACACTGAGCTTAGTCGAAGTGTGGAAATGCTAAAAAGTGCTTCAACGCAAATCCATTTTAGGGATGTCAAATCGGCGAAACCCTTATACAGCGAGCAAAAAAGTGCTTCAACGCAAATCGACATTTTTCCAAGAGGAGATTTTATCATCGCGTCCACACGGGAGTGGGACTTGTGGACGACAACGGCGATACATTTCTTTAAACTGCACCCCCCAAACGTAAATAGGCTTCAATAAAGCCATCTAAATCCCCATTCATTACCCGGGTAACATCGGTGGTTTCCACATTACTGCGGAGATCCTTAACTAATTGATAGGGATGAAAAACATAGTTACGGATTTGATTGCCCCAAGCGGCCTCCACCATATCGCCGCGAATTTCGGCGATCGCTTGAGCCTGTTGTTCCCGAGCGATAATTAATAATTTCGCTTTTAATAAAGCTAGGGCTTTTTCTTTATTTTGTAATTGCGATCGCTCTTGGGTACAACGCACAGCGATACCTGTGGGAAGATGAACTACACGCACGGCAGTTTCCACTTTATTGACATTTTGTCCACCTTTTCCCCCGGATCTAGTGGTGGTAATTTCTAAATCTTTATCGGGAATTTCTACCCTCACCGCATCATCGCCCAAAATTGGCATCACTTCCACCCCGGCGAAACTGGTTTGACGTTTACCATTGGCATTAAAAGGGGAAATTCTGACTAACCGATGGGTGCCTTTTTCTCCTTTTAGATAACCGTAAGCATAAGTTCCGGCAATCTCAATTGTCACCGATTTAATTCCCGCTTCATCTCCTTCTGATATTTCCGCTAAAGTGACTTTATAACCCTGTTTCTCGGCCCAGCGAGAATACATTCTCAGGAGCATTTCTGTCCAATCTTGGGCATCGGTTCCCCCGGCCCCCGCATTAATCGTTAAAACCGCTCCTTTTGCGTCGTAGGGACCATTTAAAAGCTGTTGCAATTCCCAGCGATCGAGGTCATGCTGTAAATGAGTTAAATTGTCCGTCGCTTCTTCTAGTAAAGTTCGATCGGATTCTAATTCTAATAACTCGATAATTGCCTTGGTATCTTCTAATTGTTCACACCAACCCTGATAGGTTTCTAAAGAAGATTTACACTCGTTTAGTTCTTGCAGGGTTTTTTGAGCAGTATCGGGATTATCCCAAAAAGTGGGGACGGCTGCCACCTGTTCTAAGTCTTTAATTTTGGCCCTTAAAGTGGGTAAGTCAAAGATAGTCCTGGGTTTTACCCAGGCGCGATCCTACTATCTCGATACCTTTTTTTAGTTCCGATATTTCCATGTTTTCAGTTATCAGTTATCAGTTATCAGTTATCAGCTTTTTTCTCCCTTTCCCCTAACACCTAACCCCTCACCGGTCACTGATCACTCAAAAGGCTGATAGCTAAAATGGTACGATCGATCCGCGCAGGGGGGCAAGACTTTGTAAAGCGTTTTCAGCCTTATCACGACTGCTAAACGCGCCTATTTGCCAGAGAGAACGACCTTTGTAGGAAGTGGGGAAAGCGTCGGGATAGAGAGAACGAACTTTGCTGCGATCGCTTTCGGTTTTAGCTTCAATTACTACTTTAAAGCCTTTGCGACCACTATTGCTCATATTACCACTACTGGGATTAGCAGCGGGTCGATTAAAAGTAATCACGTCTGATAAACTTCTCTGATTGCCTAGGTTGCGCGGTGGCGGTGGTGGTACAATTGCATTATTATTCTGGAAATTGGCTTGCCCTGAGCCAAGTCGAAGGGGAGGAGTCAGGGGGGGTAAATTAGGGGTAACTGGGGACGGTGGCGTTAAATTTGGTTCTGGTGCTGGATTATTGACCGCTGGCTGAGGATTGCTCTCTACTGCTGTTTCTGCAGCAGTAAAGGTATATTCTCGCACTTCGGGATTAGCAGCAGGATTAACAGGTGTTTCTGCTTTGACGGATTCTCTGGGGGGGGGTGTGGGGGGGATAGACGATTGGGTACCCGCGAGTAATTCCGGGGGAGGATTGAAATTGGGACTATCGGCAGTTAGATAGATATGACTGAGATTTTGACCGGCTAGACTGCGTTTAGTAAAGCGCCAGCCATCGATGAGATAAATTTGGATTAAACCGCTCCCTAAACCTTTTGTCCGTCCAATAATTACCTCTGATTGCCTGGGATTGCGGGGGGTTCCTACGAGGACTAATTCCCCGTTGCGTTGTACGATACGCAGCAGGTATTCTAAACCGTAATCTTTGCCCTGAATACGAAGGGAATAACCGTTACTGTCGGTGGCCCGTTCACAACTGCCGGTAAAATCGAAATCGAGGAGCAGAGGCTGAACAATGGTCGGTTCTGTGCCATTTACCGCCCAACATTGGCGTTTTCCCTGGATTTGTTGCAAAATCAGTAAATCGTATTTACCGTTACCGTAGGGTCGGGCAATAGCGATAAAATCCTCTTGATTAACTTCTCTTTGTTCAAAGAGAGTTGCTTGACTCGGTGTCGTCAGGAGACAACCCCCCAGAAGTGAAAACAGTAGGGTAATTTTTAAGGATGATTTTAGATTCATAAATAGGGAGCGTTGTTATAGAGATTGTACTTGCATTTATTTTATCGATCTAGACGTAAGCGAGAGAATTTTGTTTTCTTGGAAGATATTTAGGGTTTGCTCAATAAATCTAAAAACCTTGTTGGGTAAAACTTTTAGACTTTTTCGTTTCCAAAAAGTACCATATCTAGGAGTGATCGGGTGGAAAATTCAGCTACTTTTTCCCTGAAAATTAGGTAATTGACCCGCTCAAAATCGCTAAAACCCTACACCCTACACCCTACACCCGTTCGGCTGAGCTCACGGCCGAAGCCCACACCCTGCCCCCACCGAAAAACTTTTTGCCGCAAACCCTAGTTATTACTCGACCTAATCCACAGTAGGATAGAGATTGCTAAAAATTGACTCTTGAGTAGAGTGGCAACAAGATGGCGAAAGCGGCGATTATTGGATTGGGAAGATCGGGAATAGCGGCGGCAAGATGCTTAAAACGGGATGGTTGGCAGGTGACATTAAGCGATCGCTCCGATTCTCCCAGTTTACAAGCAACCAAAACCAATCTGGAAAGGGAAGGAATTATTGTCAATCTTGGTCAAAATCTCAGTCTAGAGGCTTCGGACTTGCCTAATCTTATCGTGGTTAGCCCCGGCGTGCCTTGGGATGCCCCGATTTTAATTACTGCCAGAGAAAAAGGCATCGATACGATCGGAGAATTAGAATTAGCTTGGCGTTATCTGCAATCTTCCCCCTGGTTGGGTATTACGGGAACTAACGGCAAAACCACCACCACCGCCCTCTGTGCCGCTATTTTTCAAAAAGCGGGGTTAAATGCCCCCTCCTGCGGTAATATCGGCTATGCTGCCTGTGAATTGGCTTTAAAAGCCGATAAATACGATTGGATTATTGCAGAGATTAGTAGTTATCAGATCGAGTCCAGTCGGGATTTATCGCCGAAAATCGGCATCTGGACAACTTTTACCCCCGATCACCTCAGTCGTCATCAAACCCTAGAAAATTATTATCAGATTAAAGCCTCTTTACTGCAAAGAAGCGATCGCCAAATCCTCAACGGTGATGATCCCTATCTGCGTCAAATCGGTGTTAGTCAATGGCAACAAGCTTATTGGACTTCTGTGCAGGGCAAAGAGGCGCTTTTGGGCGATCCTAGTCGTGGTGTTTATCTGCAAGATAACTGGATCGTGGCTTTTGGGGAGTTAATTGCCCCGGTTAATCTCCTGAAAATGGTGGGTAGTCACAATCAGCAGAATTTGCTTATGGCTGTGGCCGCCGCTAGATTGGCAGGAATCGAGAAAAAAGCCATTACCGAAGCGATCGCCACTTTCCCCGGGGTTGCCCATCGTCTAGAGTATATTTGTACCTATAAAGGACTAGACTTTATTAATGATAGTAAAGCAACTAACTACGATGCCGCCGCAGTGGGTTTACAATCCGTCCCTAGTCCGGCGATTTTAATCGCGGGGGGAGAAGCGAAAGCAGGGGATGATCGGGCTTGGATCGCTGAAATTAAGGCAAAAGTCGCCATCGTGCTGCTTATTGGTGACGCTGCCGCCGATTTTGCCCGTCGTTTACAGTCGGCAGGTTATCAAGATTATGAATGTGTAGAGACGATGGACAGAGCAGTTCAACGCGCGGCTGAACTAGGACTAGCAAAAGAGGCTAAAGTGGTGTTATTATCGCCCGCTTGCGCTAGTTTTGACCAATACCAAAGTTTTGAACATCGCGGCGATCATTTTCGGCAATTGTCTTTACAGTTGTAGGGGGATGGGGAATTATGAATTATGAATTATGAATTATGAATTATGAATGGGGGAATGGGGGGATGGGGAATTATGAATTATGAATTATGAATTATGAATGGGGGAATGGGGAAGTGGGGAATTTCAACTAAAACCCCAACACCCTAAAACCCCAACACCCGCGTTGCCGACGACTAAGACGCAATTTTTGTTCCCCAAGATACTATTTTTTGGCTAAGTTGGTTAAAATCAGGAGGAGTTAACCAAAAAAATTAAGAGAAAAAAACGTGCTGGGATCGTTCTTCCGTCTTGATCATCTTTTTAACAAGCCCCTAATTGCCTGTCTTTTGTCCTGTGTGGGTGTCTTGCTGCCGATCCCAGTTTTAGCGGCACCAGTGGCAGTGTTAAAAAGTCAGGAAAATGCCAATCAATGGACAGCTATCACTGATCGTTTGCAAAATGTCGGGGTTAATTACTGCATTCTTCAGAGTAATCAGTGGCAAAGCGACGCGGATTTAAATAAAATTAAGGTTCTAATCATCCCCAACGTCGAGACTATTTCCGGTTTACAAGCTAGTGTCTTGAGTCGTTGGCTGAATCGCGGTGGTAAGATCATTGTCACCGGTCCGGCGGGAAATCTTTCGGAACCTGCGGTGCGTGATCAATTGCGATCGCTATTTGGGGCTTACTGGGCTTATCCTCACTCCCAAGCTTACACCCTGCGGCCGACTAATTTAGGTGAACTGAAAAACCAAAAACCTCTAGCCAGCAGTCTCCTCGGTGGTGTGGTTATCCCCACGGGAGTTAATAGCCAAACCGTTGCCGTCTGGGGGGCGCGCAACAATCCCCCCGCCGTTGTCCTCAATAATAACTCGATTTTTCTCGGTTGGCGCTGGGGCAGCGATGCCGTCGCTAATCTCGCCCTCGATAGCGCTTGGCTAGAAACCGCCCTGCAACGCTACGGCATTAATCGCAGTTCTTCTATTAGCACAATTGCCCCCTATTGTCAAGGAAACTCAACAATAGTTAATAATATTAACAATACACCATTAGCGACCGCACCCCGTCGCCCTCTACCCCAGATTTCAGAAAATCCCCCCAGTGAAACGGCGAGATTAAGTCCGAATACCGAACAAATCCCCCCCAGAGCGAGCCTAACTCCTCAACAAATTAGCCAAATGACGGCGGAATTGCAGGGATTAATCGGGCGTTATGGAGCGACTCTCTTAGCTTTAGAGGCCAGCAATAATAACACCTTAACTACTGATAAATCCCTAGCACAAGCATTTCATGATCGTGCGAAAAACTCCCCCACCACAGATACCGCCAGACGATTCCGTTTAGCCCTAGAAAATGCCCAAGGAGCCTTAAATAATTTTCAGAATTTAATCGCTCAGGGGGACTATACCCAAGCGCGGGAATTTTGGTTACAAGCGAGGCGAAATCTTTGGGATCATTATCCCACTAATCGACAATTTGCCCAGCCAGAAATACGGGCAATGTGGTTAGATCGAGGCACGATCGTAGAAGCTAAAAATGAGGAGGATTTAGCTAAAGTATTCGATCGCATGGCGGCAGCGGGTATTAATGTGGTCTTTTTCGAGACAGTTAATGCTAGTTATACTATTTATCCCAGTCAAGTTGCCCCCGAACAAAATCCTTTAACCAGAGGTTGGGATCCCCTAAAAGTTGCCGTTAAATTAGCCCATGAACGCAATATGGAAATCCACGCCTGGGTGTGGGTTTTTGCGGCGGCTAATCAAGCTCATAATAAAGTATTAGAGCAACCATTAGATTATCTCGGTCCGGTTTTATCGCGTAATCCCGATTGGGGGGCAACTAATAAAAGTGGTGGTTCTTTTGATTACAGTCAAGGCACGAAAAAGGCCTTTTTTGATCCTGCTAATCCCGACGTACAAAACTATCTTTTATCTCTTTACGAGGAGATTGTCAAGAATTACGATGTGGATGGCTTGCAGTTAGATTATATTCGCTATCCCTTCCAGAATCAAAATTCTAATCAAACCTATGGTTATGGTAAATCCAGCCGTTGGTTATTTAAACAAATGGCGGGAGTTGATCCCATTACTTTAAATCCCCGGGGTGCTTTATGGGAACAATGGACTAGCTTTAAAATCCGTCAGGTTGATACTTTTGTTTCGCAGGTTTCTACTCGCTTAAAACAGATTCGCCCCCACTTGAAAATGTCGGCGGCGGTGTTTCCCCTAGAACAAAAAGAACGATTATATCGTATTCAACAAAACTGGGAAGAATGGGGAAGAAATCAATGGATAGACCTGATCTTTTTAATGACTTATGCTCTCGATACAGGGACTTTAGAAGAGAAAACCCAGTCTTTATTTGATCGCCAAATTGCAGGAAATGCTCTGATTATACCCGGTATCCGTCTGTTAAAAGTCCCCGATCAAGTCATGATCGATCAACTACAATTTATTCGCAATCTTCCCACTTCGGGATTCGCTCTTTTTGCCACAGAAAATCTCAATCCCAACTTGCAAACAATTCTTAATCGCATTCAGGGATCGATAATTACGAAAAAAGCCGAACCTTTACCCCACCGTCAACCCTTCAAAACGGCAGCGGAGCGGTTTAATTCTCTGCGTCAAGAGTGGAGTTTTTTAATAGTGAATAATCTATGGGCAATGGAGGAGCGAACCTTAAAAGCTTGGGGGCAAGAAGTGGACGAAATGGCTAATCTATTAGAACAATTAGCTACTAATCCCAGCCCTCGCAATTTGACTTTAACTCAAAATGCTTTAAAGCGATTTAGCTATCAATTTAAATCTGTGATGTCCAGACAAAAAGATTTATCTGCCTATCAAATACAAGTCTGGGAAAATCGCCTCGCCACCCTACAAAGTCTCCTAAGTTATGGTCAAAGGGTTGAGTTTTAAGTAGGGCTTGCTGAATAAATCTAAAAACCTTGTTGGATAAGACTTTTAGACCTTTTGTCAATCAAAAAGTACCGGATATGGGAGTGATCGGGGGGAAATTTAGGCACTTTTTCCCTGAAAATTAGGTAATTGACCGCCTGAAAATGAGTAAAACCCTACACCCCACACCCTGCCCCCACCAACAAACTTTTTGCCGCAAACCCTAAGTAGTCGTGCAGAATTAATTTCCCAGTAGAGATAGGCACTCTGGCAAGAGACAGCCATCAGCTGTTTTATCCCTACTCCCTTGCTCCCTAATCTGTTTCCCAGCCCCCAAAACCCGATCAAAATAAAAGACAGCCAGAAGCCTTTATTCAGCTTCTGACTGGTGGAATTTAACGACGACGGGTTCTTTGTCGTCTTCGGGCTACTGCTTTACGCTTTCTCTTTTCTTGAGGGGTTTCAAAAAATTGATGCTTTTTGATATCCGCATAAATTCCCGCTTTCGCTACCTGTCGCTTAAAACGACGTAGGGCTGATTCGATCGCCTCGTTCTGACCAACTACCACTTGGGTCATTAACCTAATTCACCTCCTGTAATTGCTCTCTGCCTAAAAAATGCCAACTCCTAACTATAGCACAATCTAGGGTAAAAATCGATCAAGGCGGCCTTTAATTAAGGAGAAATTTAACGGGAGTCCTCTTGCTCCATTTAGATAGCTAATTTGTTGCTGTTAGCAATTATAGCTCTCAAAAGGGGGTGGGAATGATTAGATCAAGTTTAGTTTTGGTCTGAGGATGACGAAAAGATAATTGTTTAGCGTGTAGGTGTAAACGGTCGGACTGCTTACCATTGTACAAAAGATCGCCTAAAATTCCTATCCCTAATCCCGCTTGACTATGAACGCGAATTTGATGGGTTCTTCCCGTGTAGGGAATAAATTCTAGCCGAGAATAATTGCCTTCTTTACCGACAACTTTAAAATAGGTTTGACTAGCTTTTCCCCTTTGCCAATCCACAGTTTGATAGGGTCGATTTTGCGGATTTCCCCAGAGAGGTAGGTCAATTATGCCTGATTCTTGCTCAATAATTTCTGATAATATAGCTTCGTAGATTTTCTCCACTTCTCGCCGTTGAAATTGTTGGGATAAACAACGATAAATATCTAGACTCTTAGCCAGTAATAATATACCAGAAGTTTCTCGGTCTAAACGATGAACTGGAATGAGATTTTTTCCCTGACTACGAAACCGATTGACCACAGCATCTTGACTATCTTGATAACGTCCTGCTACCGCTAATAATCCCGCGGGTTTATTAATAGCAATTATTCCCTCGTCTTCGTAGATAATTTCTAGGGATGAACGTAAACCAGAAAGTAAAAAACCCATGAGAGGTTGACATCTTTCTTGACAAGCACCATAAAATTCTCCCTGTTTTCTATCTCGATTCGATTCTCCCCACCAAAATTCGGCCATGGCGACAGGTTTTAATCCTTTCATGGCGGCATAATTTAATAATTTCGGGGCGCAACATTCCCCTGTTCCCGTCGGTAACAAATTACTGCCCATCAATTTAGCTAAGGAGAGAGATTGTCCAGAAAAGTTGTTTAAACAGTAGGATTGATACAGCAATTCCTGTAACTGTTTGGAGAGGTTCCTACGCTGTTGCTTAAGTTCAATAATTCTCTGATTGGCTAAGTTTATTTTCTCAATTAGTGGTTCTAAAACTTGTTTTTGTTCCTGTTTTAATTGCTTTCTTGCTCTTTTTTCCTGACGACTGATATTATTTAAATTTTCTAATTCTTCTGAGTTTAAATTTCCTAAGTTTCTTAGTCTATCTCGTTCCTGTTTATGGTTTTGATGTTGCTGTTGTAAAGCTTGTATTTTGCGCTCAAAATTTGCTTGATTGAGTCGATATAAACCATGTTCGGGAATTGATTGTAGGGTGATAATTTCCTGTTTAATTGTCTCCAAAAGTTGCAAAACTCGCTTTTCTTCCAGCATAATTTTTTCTCTCCCCAATAGAGACGGAACCCAGCCAGCAGCTTCTCCCTGTCCAGAAAAAGCTTTTAAAACTTCTATTTCGCCAGTAGCATTTTCTCCTAACAAAATGCCATACATTTTACCTTGAGGATTGGTGATAGTTGTCATCAAATCTTGGGCGATTTTTTCAGCCAAAAGAGTGCGGGGCAAGCGCAATAACTCGCCCGTTTCAGGACAAATTCCTTGATAATAATAAGTAACTTCTTTCACTCTTTAAGAACAGGAAAAGGGCTAGAGATACCCCTAAGAAAAACAATTGGCAAAGAAATCGATAGTTTCCTGTAAAGCGACAATAAAGCTATCAATTTCTTCGCGGGTATTATAAAAATATAGACTTGCCCGCGCGCTGCCGGAAGCATCAAAAAGGCGGTGTAGAGGTTGGGTACAGTGATGACCAGAACGAATAGCGATTCCTTCGTGGTCTAATAAAGTAGCTAAATCACTAGCATGAATCCCTTCCACATTAAAGGCGGCTAAACTAGCCCGACCTTGGCCCGTTAAACTAGGTGGCGGCCCGTAAATTCTTAAACCCTCAATTTCTCCTAATTTTTTGAACAAATAGGCGGTTAACTCTTCTTCGTAGGCATGAATATTATCCATCCCTAAACCCATTAAATATTCTACCGCAGCACCGAGGGCAATCGCTTCGCCAATAGCGGGGGTTCCCGCTTCAAATTTGTGGGGCAGTTCCGCACAGGTAAAATGGTCTAAATAGACTTCTGCAATCATTTCGCCACCGCCAAAAAAGGGCGGCATTGCCTCTAAAATCGCCTCTTTGCCGTACAAAAATCCAATACCGGTGGGGGCGCACATTTTATGACCACTAGCCACCAACCAATCACAATCTATGGACTGCACATCAATGGCTAAATGGGGGACACTTTGACAGGCATCAATTAATACTTTCGCCCCGACTTGATGGGCAAGGCTGACTATTTCGGCAACGGGATTAATACAGCCTAATGTATTAGAAACATGGAGGACAGCAACTAATTTAGTTTTGTCAGATAACAAGGATTTATATTGTTCTAAATCAAAGCTTTCTTCGCTGGTTAACTGCACATATTTAATCACTGCTCCCGTCTTTTGGCAGACAATTTGCCAAGGGATTAAATTACTGTGGTGTTCCATCACCGAGAGAATAATTTCATCCCCTGCTTTCAGGGTATTTAATGCCCAACTGTAGGCGACTAAATTAATCGCTTCCGTGGCGTTGCGAGTATAGACAATTTCCTGACGAGAAGCGGCATTAATAAACCTAGCCACCTTATCTCTGGCCCCTTCGTAGGCTTCCGTTGCCCGGACACTTAAAGTATGCGCCCCCCGATGCACATTGGCGTTATCTTTTTCGTAATAGTTTCGCAGGGTTTCTAATACTTGAATGGGTTTTTGGGAAGTGGCGGCACTATCGAGATAGATAAGGGGTTTATCGTGTACGGTTTGATGGAGGATAGGGAAATCGGCGCGGACTTTTTGGGCGAGGGTTTTTTCTTGGATAATTGTCATTTTAGTCAGGAGTCAGAGGGGTACTTTGGGCAGGTTGGCACCCACCCCGGTAGAGTTATTCCACACTGCGACAGGCGACACATTGCCCCAATCTTTGGCGGAGGGATTCTAGAGGAATTTTAGCTAAAATCTCGGCCGAGAAAGCATCAATTAACAAACTGCGGGCGGTGTCGGCACTTAAGCCCCGGCTTTGCAGATAGAATAAATCATCGGCTTCCAGTTGGCTAACGGTTGCCCCGTGGGAACATTTGACGTTATCGGCGGTAATTTGTAATTCGGGTTTGGTGTTGACTCGTGCCTTGTTAGAAATTAACAAATTCCGATTTAACTGGGAGGCGTTGGTTAATTGGGCGGGTTTGGGAACAAACACTTTACCATTAAAGATGGCGTGAGCGCTACCATCAACGATACATTTATGCAGTTGGTTGGCGATGCCGTGGGGATGGTTGAGATAGATGGCGCTGTGGGTATCGGCGGTTTGTTGTCCGGTAATCATGGCTAATCCGTGCAGATTTGTCTCGGTTTGTTCTCCTTTTTGCAGGATATCGAGGTTATGACGGCAGAGTTTAGCTCCTAGATTTATCTCGTTGAGAGTGTAACGGCTATCGCGCCCTTGTTCAATTATCGTGCGTCCGATGTGAAAACCATCTCCCGATTCCCGTTGTACTCTGGTATGGATAACCTCGGCGTTGGCTTCGAGGTAAATTTCCGTGACAGCGTTGGTGAAATAAGAGTAATTTACAGGTAAATCGGAGCAATGTTCGGCTAAAGCTCCGTAATTCTCGATAATATTGACACTAGCTCCAGTTTCCGCCACGATTAGGCTATGGGGCTGATAAAAGCGGGGAATTTCCTCCACAACGGTGATAAATAGGAGATGTATCGGGGTTGTGACGACGGTGTTAGCGGTGACGTGAATTACTGCCCCATCGCTTAGTCCAGCTTGGTTGAGTGCGGTAAAAAATTCGGGTGTTTTTTCTTTGCCTAGATAGTTGACAAGAACATTTTTTTGTGCATTGGCGAGATTGCCGACGCTGACACCGGGGGGTAAAGCGGAGATATCGGACAATTCGGGCTGATAAATGCCGTTAACGAAGACTAGGTGGCTGTTTTTGGCTTCGGGCAGTAAAAAAACAGCCAGAGCATTTTTATCGATTGTAACGGGTTGGGGGGCGCGAAAATCGATCGCCCAGAGTTGACTTAAATCGGTGAATTGCCATTCTTCGTCTTTTCTGCCTGGGATGGCTAATTCTTGAGCTTTACTGGCTCCCGATTCTCTTAATTCGAGAATTTTACCGTTATCGATAGTGGGAACCGTTTCTCGCGACAATTTTAACAATAATTCTCCTGATTGTTCAGGTTTCGTGATTATGGCTGTCATTGGTAAGAGGGGGTTGGAGGGTTGGGGTGTGGGAATTATGAATTATGAATTATGAATTGGGGAGAGGGTAGAGAGGAGAGGGGGAGAATAAGTAAAAATAATCTCCTGACTACTGATAACTGATAGCTAGATTATTTAACGGCTAATAATTGTTCGTCGAGGAAATCGTAGCCAGTTCTTTCTAATTCAAGAGCTAATTCTTTACCGCCACTGGTGACAATGCGCCCATCGTACATAACATGAATAACATCGGGTTCAATGTAGTTGAGCAGACGCTGATAGTGAGTGATAAGTAAAAAAGCGTTATCGGGAGTAGCTAAGTGATTGACTCCCTGAGCAACAATTCGCAAAGCATCGATGTCTAAACCGGAGTCAATTTCATCGAGAATTCCTAAAGTGGGTTCTAATAAAGCCATTTGTAGGATTTCATTACGTTTTTTCTCACCACCGGAGAAACCTTCGTTTAAACTTCTGCCAAGAAAGCTAGGATTCATCTGGACAACTTCTAGTTTTTTCTCGACTAATTCCTCAAAGTCAAAACTATCTAATTCTTCCGAGCCTAAATATTTTTGTCTGGCATTATAGGCAACGCGAAGAAAATCGAGGTTACTAACGCCGGGGATTTCTAAGGGATATTGGAAAGCGAGAAAGATACCCATAAGCGCTCGTTCATCGGGTTCTTTGTCTAAAAGATTTTCCCCTTTATAAATTATTTCTCCCCCAGTTACTTCATAATCGGGATGTCCAGCGATTACTTTGGAAAAGGTGCTTTTTCCTGAGCCATTGCGTCCCATAATTGCGTGGGTTTCACCTGCTTTAATTTCGAGGTTAACTCCTTTAAGAATCTGGTTTCCATCAATACTAGCGGTCAGATTTTTTACCGATAAAATTACTTCACTCATGTTTTTTTTGTTGGCAGGTGCAAATATTTCTAGAGACTAATTATATTTCAGCGAACACTGATAACTGATAACTGATAACTGTTATCCGACGGTTCCTTCTAGCTTGAGACTGAGGAGTTTATCGGCTTCGGCGGCGAATTCCATCGGTAATTTACTGAGGACATCTTTACAGAAACCACTGACTAACATAGAGACAGCATCTTCCTCGGAAATACCCCGTTGTGCGAAGTAGAATAATTGGTCTTCACCGATTTTAGAGGTAGAAGCTTCGTGTTCTACTTTAGCACTGTTGTTATCCACCTGAATATAGGGAAAAGTGTTAGCTTCGGCATTATCTCCAATCAGCATAGAATCACACTGGGAGTAATTTCTTGCTCCCTTGGCTTTCGGTCCCATTTTCACTAAACCGCGATAACTATTTTGGGAGTTACCCGCAGAAATTCCCTTAGAAATAATGGTACTCTTGGTGTTGCGGCCAATGTGAATCATTTTCGTACCTGTATCGGCCTGTTGTTTGTTATTAGTTAGGGCAATTGAGTAGAATTCCCCGACGGAATTATCGCCGACTAAGACACAACTGGGATACTTCCAAGTAATTGCCGAACCAGTTTCCACCTGCGTCCAAGAAATTTTAGAATTAACTCCTTTACAAAGACCCCGTTTAGTGACGAAATTGTAAATACCTCCCTTACCATTGGCATCACCAGCGTACCAATTTTGCACCGTCGAATATTTAATATCCGCATTATCGAGGGCGACTAATTCCACGACGGCGGCATGAAGTTGATTACTATCGTACATCGGAGCGGTGCAACCCTCTAAATAACTTACCGATGCCCCTTCCTCAGCGACAATTAAAGTCCTTTCAAATTGTCCAGTCTCACCGTTATTAATCCGAAAATAGGTGGACAATTCCATAGGACAGGCGACACCTTTGGGGATAAAAACAAAGGAACCATCGCTAAAAACGGCAGAATTAAGAGCGGCAAAATAATTATCACCCACGGGAACCACAGTACCGAGATATTTCTGCACTAAGTCGGGATGTTCCTGTAAAGCTTCCGAAATAGAACAGAAAATAACCCCCTGTTCTGCTAGTTTTTCTTTAAAAGTTGTGGCGATAGAAACGCTGTCAAAGATAGCATCCACAGCGACGTTAGAAAGGCGTTTTTGTTCCGAAAGGGGAATGCCTAATTTTTCAAAGGTTTCGATTAAAGTGGGGTCAACTTCTTCAAGACTGTTGAGTTTTTCTTTTTTCTGTTTGGGTGCAGAGTAGTAGATAATATTTTGATAATCAATGGCAGGATAGGAAACGTGCGGCCAACTGGGTTCGGTCATCTTTTGCCATTGATGGTAGGCCCGGAGACGAAAATCGAGCATGAATTCCGGTTCCTTCTTTTTCGCCGAAATTAAGCGAATAATCTCCTCATTCAAACCGCGAGGGATGGTTTCCGATTCGATATCGGTGATGAAACCGTACTTGTAGGGTTGGTTAACGAGGTTTTTAACGGTGGTTGCACTCATGGGGGTTAGTGTTCTCTCTACGCGGTAGGCAGGGGAGGCAGTTAAACAACTTTATTGTTGTTTAAATTGATTATATAATAGATTAACAACAAAGCTGTTGTCAAAGTCACGGAAAATTTGAGAGGATGCTGGTAAACCTCTGTTATTCAGGTTACTCTGGAAGGGTAGTTGGCCGCTCCTTGACCCTCAGCAATTGTACGCTAAAGCCTCTGTTTTTGGTATCATGACCACGACTCAACCCGCCTCGACGAAAGACGATATTCTGCAATATTTGCTCAAAAACGGTCAATCTACTGCCCAAGACTTGGCCGAGGAGTTAAGCATTAGTCCGCAAGCGACGCGACGCCATCTTAAGGATTTGGAGGGGGAAGGACTGATCGAATATTTTGCGGTACAAAATAAGATAGGACGGCCTCAGCACATTTATCGTCTCAGTCGTCAAGGTCGTGGCCGTTTTCCCCATAATTACGATAATTTCGCTGTTTCTTTCCTCAATACTCTCGTGGAGACGGTGGGAGAGCAACAGGTGGGGGAAATTCTCAAAAAACAGTGGCAACGCAAAGCGGCAGAATATCAATTGCGCCTCGGCAAGGAGTCTTTAGGGGAAAGAATGAGAAAATTGCTAGAAATTCGCCAAGAGGAGGGTTATATGGCAGAATTAGTGGCACTGGAAGCAGAAAATAGTTATATCCTGGCCGAGCATCATTGCGCTATTGCTGAGGTGGCCGGTTCCTATCCCAGTATCTGTGGCCATGAATTAGAAATGTTTGCGCTGCTGCTGCCTGATTGTACGATCGAACGGACTCACTGGATCAACCAAGGTGAGCAACGATGTGGTTATCTAATTAAGTGCAAGGGTTGAAAGGGGGAGATTAGAGATTTTCATCGGGATTTATGCCCAATTCCCGCAGTTTAGCCGCTAATTTTGCGGATTTCTGCCTTTCCTGTTCAACTTGGGTTTCTGCCTGTTGTGCCGCTTCTGCGGGAGTGGGTACTAATTCCCCTTCGGGGGTAAAATAGCGCAATTTATTGGCAGATAAACCCAAATATAAGCCTAATTGTTGACTCCAGAGCCATCCCTGAGAATTGGGGGTAATCGGTTGATATTGACCGCTAATTAGGGTAAATCCTTCAAATTCTAAGCTTTCTGGGTCAAACCAAAAATAATCGGGAGTGCGAAATATATCTTGATAAATTTGTTTTTTCTCCTCTCGGTCAACTTTGGCGGTACTATCGGAGAGAATTTCCACAATTAAATTGGGATATTTGCCCTCTTCTCGCCAAACTACCCAACTTCTGCGGTTAGGATTGGGATTTGTCCCCAAAACCACGAAAAAATCAGGACCACGGCAGAATTCTGACTTTTTCTGGTTAGGACTGTAATAAATGGTTAAATTGCCGGCGGCAAAA
>NZ_JADBUP010000127.1:0-2718 GCF_020245605.1 Microcystis sp. M061S2
AGTATTCTAGCCAGTCCTACTGCAACAGGATTTCTGGCCAGTCAGAGAGCCTCGGGAATTCGGGCGAATTCCACTACTTGGTTAGTGTTAATCGTCATCTGGAAATGGCAGTCGAAAAAAAGGCCAGTCTGGCAGCCAAAAATTGGTTTTGGCAGTCGAAAAAAAGGCCACTTGAGTCCTGAAGTTTTGATGGCTAATGCACTATGTCTTAGCTCTTTTTGGCGTTGTTTTTGCGGCTTTGTTTGACCCGAAAGCTCTCTTCTTTATCGCTTATCGAAAGCACTTCAAGGCGGTGGGTGAGTCGGTCAAGCAATGCGCCGGTCATTCGCTCTTCACCTGCGAAGGTCGATGGCCATTGTGCGAACGGTAGATTTGTCGTCACGATCACGCTGGTTTGTTCATAACATCGGCTAAAAAAGCCAAACAAGCTCTCTGCTCCAACGCGGTCAATCGGCAAGTACCCAAGCTCATCGATCACGATCAGGTGTAATCTGCATAACGATGCTTCCAATCGCATGATCGTCTTCGATTCTCGCGCCTCGCGATAAGTGTTTACGATCTCTGCCGCAGTGAAAAATCTTGCGTTGTAACCCTGACGACATGCATTCAATGTCAGCGAAATCGCGAGGTGAGTTTTCCCAACACCTGGTGGCCCCATCAAGACCACATTCGTCTTGCTTGTCATGTATCCGCATTTGGCTAGTTCGATAACTTTAGCTTTGTTCAAAGAAGGTACCGAACCGAAGTCGAAATCGGATAGCTCTTTCATCGTTGGAACCTTCGATGCTTTGATACGACGGTTAATGGCGTTGCTGTCTCGCTTTTGTATTTCAGTACTTGCCATGTCCTCTAAATACTGTTCATAGGTCGCGTTAGACGAAGAGCATCTTTTGGCCAACTGTTGGTACTCGGTGAGCATTGTCGGCAGCCTTAGAGAACGTAGGTGAGATTCCAGTACCGGATACGACTTCGTCTGGTTGGGCTTGATTTGGTTGGTCTTGGTCCTCTTGGAAACAGTCATGGTTTGCACTCCTTGCAATTGAGAAAGAAACAGGTTCACCTAACGAAGAATCGATTGAGTCTTGTTGAGCCTCGCCATCAAGACTTGAACCGATCAGTGAGTCGTAACACTCCAGCGAGCGAGTTCCGGTTTCAGTTTGCTGAAGCGATGGATGGGCAGACAAGTCCAATACCTTATTTGGTTGCGAAGTACCGATGTTCTCGAGTTCCAGCAGAACGGCAGCCTCATTGAATGCATGATTCTTACAGCACGCATCGATCGCTCTGCAAACATCCTTCCATTGGTAACGTTTTGCCAATAGTAGAATGTCGATGAACATACGAGTTCCTTCGCCATGGTAACGGTACTCCAATTCGTTGCGGAAGAGCTGCTGAGATTGCGTCCAGGCTTGTTTTACAAAGGGTTTTCCACTGTCCAGTAGGCCAGGTTTGGTTTCGAGCAACTCGATGTAGTGCGATAATTGAAGCGACCAGTCTCCCTCTTCGACTCGTGCGTGCGTAGCGATGATTTGATCTTCGCAATGAACCTCGATTCGATCGAGGAATGCGCGGAGAACAACATGCTTGCATGCATACCGAGTTGGAACGCTATAGCGGCTTTGTTGGTGAGGAACCGTCGATCGCTTATCGACTCGTAGCGTATCTGAGGTACATGCGAGGAACGGCGATTCCGGCAACGGTCGAAAGAGTTTTCTTTCCTCTTCGAAGAGCTCTCCATAGGATCGTTGCATATCTTTATCGATTCGTCCAAGGTCTCGTTTGGTCCATGCCGCTAGATGCTCATTGAGTGCTTCCAGCGATGATACTTGAGGAACTGGAGTTAGGTAGGTTCGCTCACTTCGCTTGACTGAATTCTCGACATGGCCTTTCTCATTGCCGCTGGCCACATTACAGAAACGCGATTCGAAAAGATAGTGGCTGCGTAACGCAAGAAAGCGACTTGTAAGATCCCTCTTTCTCCCTGTATGGACATAAGTAACAGCGGTCTTGAGGTTGTCATAGGCTAGCTTAATCGGCACGCCTCCAAGTTGCTCCATGAGCCATACGTGACCATCAAGGAAACTAATCATATCGTCTCGAAGATATGCCTTTACGAAGGTGGCTTTGCTAAAAGCAGACCTCGCACAAAAAATCATGACTTTCGTTTGTACACCACTTAGCATAACGATGGCCTGCCCCCAGTCGATTTGAACTTCGCTGGCAGGCGGATGATCGATTGGACAAAAGACCTCAGCAGGCTTTTCTATTAATGAAGTGACCAGGTCCGAGATTGCACGTCGCGAACCTTTGAAATCGTACTCATCACGAAGTCGCTCGAAGATTCTAGTTTTAGTGTGTCGTTGTTTTCGAGGTTTCGCCTTGTCCTCCTCAAGCCATTGCTTGACCAATGGAAGAATCGGATCGGTTAGCGGTCTTGGCCGCGGCGCTTTGAGAGTGTAGGAGTTTGGTTCAGGATTACGAATTGCATCAGCGATGGAGTCTCTTGACCAGCCAAATCGCCGATTGACCTCTCTCTGAGACATTCCCTGGACAATTACCAACTTTCGAATCAGCTCTTTCTCTTCCATTTTGAGTACCATGGTTTTCTCCGAGGACGTCCGTGTAGGTGGCAAAACCACATACTCGAACTCCCCGGCGGACCCAAGTCACCCCCAATCGGCTGGCCGACTTTTTGGCTGCCAGACTGGCCTTTTTTTC
>NZ_JADBUP010000128.1:0-6720 GCF_020245605.1 Microcystis sp. M061S2
AGCAACAACCCCGGACAGCAAAGACTATTTTAGCGTCAGTTTGGCTGTCGGTCAGCTAATCCCCTAAAATTAAAGGAAAGCCTCGCAGGAAAACTAGAGTTATGACTTTTAATATCCGACAATTAGATAATTTAGACTACACACCTTAGATCGAGTTTGGCTATCTCTATCAAGGTTATACCCTTACTACCATGACTAAGGCAGATGTGCAAATCTTCATGGAAAAGATTTTACCGCTCTCGATCGAGTTTGCCGACTAGACTCTAGTGACCTCTCCAGTTAAACTATAGTAGTCAATAGTTATAAAGTTTTAAACGATCACCTATTGTCAGCCTTTTTAACCGGTCACTTTATTGCCTACCTATGTTAGACAGTTTCTCCCCCCAAACCTCTAGCCTCGTCCTCGCTTCGGTGGCGGACTATTTCAAAGTCCTGTCGGAAGTCAGTCGCCTACAGATTCTCAGTTGCTTGCAATTAGGTGCGATGAATGGTAAAGAAATCGCTGAAGCTACCGGACTAGGTCAAGCCAATCTCTCCAAACACCTGAAAGCTTTAACCCAAGCGGGAATTATCTCGCGGCAACCCCAAGGAGTCAGCGTTTACTATCAAATTACCGACCCCGTGATCTATGATCTCTGTCAGGTGGTTTGCGATCGTATTAGTCAGCAAATGCGTCAACGAGTCCTGGAATTCGAGAGTCTGCCGGCTTTCCATCTCCCTAAATAAAAATTACCAAACCCTTGACATTTTGCGTCAATTATGATAAGGAAAAATTTCCATGCTCCTAGAAGAACTTTGTCAACGCTATCGGGAGGGAGAAAGAGATTTTCGGGGGATTAATTTGCGGGAAGGCGACTTAACTAATATTATCCTCCCAGGAGTCAATTTTTGCCGTGCTGATCTGCGACAGGCGCGGTTAGGAAAAATAAGCCTTGCGCGATCGCTGCTGAGAGAAGCGGATTTAAGTGAGGCGATTCTTTGGGGAGCAGATTTAAGTCAAGTGGACTTTTATCGAGCTTGTTTACGCGATGCGGACTTAAGCGGGGCTAATCTCATCGAAGCCAATTTAGAAGCCACTTATTTAACCAAAGCCGTCTTAAACGGGGTTAATCTCAACAGTGCTAATCTCCAGCAGGCCGTATTAATCGATACGGATTTTCGCTCCACTTCCGACCAACGCACGGACTTAGGCAAAACTAACTTTTGCGGAGCCGATCTCAACTATGCCAATCTGAGTGGCTCCCTGTTATATCGAGCTAATTTCGCTGATTGCCGACTTTGCCGGGTTAATTTTCGTGCTAGTCCCGAAAGAGACGCATTTATTACCGATCTCACCGGGGCCAGTTTCCGGGGTGCGGATCTCAGTTATGCCGATTTGCGCGGGGCAATTTTAGAAGATGTGGACTTGACTGATGCTGATTTAACTGGGACTTTGTTTTAATCTGGGGAGGTTTTTCAGGGATCAGTAATCAGTAAACAGTAAACAGTAATCAGTGAAAAGATGTCATTTCACTTAAAACTCAAATCTGCTCACTGATAACTGCTCACTGATAACTGATAATTAGGGGTCGATTTATTTAAAACCGACGGATGCTTGCCAAACAAAGGCCAGCAAGAGGAAAAATAGGGGAATCAGGGGCAAGACATCGACTAAGGGGTCGAAAATTTGGTATGCTTCCGGCAATTTGGCCAACAAAAGTGCAGTTTCCATCTCTCTATCTACCTTGACAAGAAAATTTTCAAACGTTTGCTGAAATTTTATCACGTTGGGGTAACATCTACGGCATCCTCAAGCCAAGGGGCAAAATCTTGGGCAAAAGTCCCACCCAGGATAGATTGACGAATTTCACGGGTAAATCTGATTAATTCGGCGATATTGTGCAGAGATAAGAGAATATAACCCAACATTTCCCCCGATTTAATTAAATGATTCAGATAGGCACGGCTAAAGTGTTGACAGGTGTAGCAGGGACAAGTCTCGTCTAAAGGGACGAAATCCTCCTTAAAACGGGCATTTTTTAGGTTCCAACGCTCTCCCCGCACTAAAGCCGTGCCATGGCGACCAAAACGGGTGGGAATAACGCAATCAAACAGGTCTATGCCACTAGCGATCGCCTTGGCCATTTCTCGATAGGTTCCCACTCCCATCAGGTAACGGGGTTTATTTTCGGGGAGTAAAGGGGCAGTTATCCGAACAATGCGATGAATTAGGCTCGTTTCTTCCCCCACACTCACGCCCCCGATAGCGTAACCGGGTAAATCGAGTTTTACTAAAGATTCCGCCGCCGCTGCCCGTAAATCCTCATAGATTCCCCCTTGGACTATGGCGAATAAAGCCTGTTCTTGGGGTCGTTGATGGGCCCTCAGACAGCGCTCTAACCAGCGATAGGTGCGTTCTATGGATGCTTTCATGGTCTCATGACTGACTCCCGTGGGGGGACATTCATCGAAGGCCATAATCACATCAGCACCGAGGGCATTTTGAATCTGAATCGATTTTTCTGGCGTAATTTCGATGATTCTACCGTCCCGGGGCGATCGAAAGGTGACTCCCGACTCTTTAATTTGCCGCAGTTGACTAAGGCTAAATACCTGAAATCCACCCGAATCTGTTAATATTGGCTGATTCCACGCCATAAAATCGTGTAAACCTCCCGCTTTCTCGATAATACTTTCTCCGGGCTGCAGATGCAGGTGATAGGTATTAGCGAGAATCATTTGCGCCCCCGTGCTGGCGATTTGAGCGGGGGTCAAACCTTTCACCGTGGCCAAAGTTCCCACGGGCATAAAACGGGGTGTTTCTACCGGTCCGTGGGGAGTATGCCAAACCCCAACCCGCGCACCAGTTTGGGGACACTGGGCGATTAATTCAAAGGAAAATCCCACTGTTTCAGTTATCAGTTATCAGTTATCAGTTATCAGTAACCAGTATTTTTGATCGCTGCCTAAAAGGGGCAATCGTTGTCGTCTTCGTCTTCAAACTGCACATCCCACTTAGCAGAAAGTACCTGAGTAACCATGGCTTCGAGGGTATCGGCATTGAGACGGGCTTTCATCTCGGGGTCTTGCAGTGGATTACTCAGGGGAATTAGCCGTAATTGCCGATTGTCTTGGATCAGATCAAAATAGGTTTCACCGTCGGGAGAGCGGGTTAAACGCAGACAATCGAAGCTATAGGTATTGAGATAAAGACTGTAGTTAGCAACTAGGGTGCTTTGCTGATAATCGGCGAAAACTTCCACTATCCATCCCTCCCCTTCACTCTGAATCACTCCTTCGAGACTATGGATGTAGCGAACTCGTCCGAGATCATCGAGGAGACGACGCATATCTTCTTTAGCGATGACCACGCCAGAATCAATAATACAGGGGGCGGGCAGGGGCTGTGAGGGTGGATGATAGTTCATAGGGATTGCCAGTAAAAAAATTTCCGTTAATAACCCACCGGGGGGTTTCTACCGATTCCTGTTGCAATTTTCTTCGGGTTACGTCTCGATCTTAACCCAATCCGCTAGAACTTTTCACTGTTATTTAATATTAATAACGGCGATCGATGATTAATTTCCGCTTACTAAATATTTACAAAAATCTGGGTAGACAGGGCCTACCCGATCATAACTATTTACTGGGAGGGTTAGAAGCGGAAGGACTGCGATCGATCACCTGATCGATTAAACCATAGTCTAGAGCTTCTTCGGCGGACATAAAGAAATCCCTTTCCGTATCCTCGGCGATGAGGTCGAGAGGTTTACCCGTATGACTAGCTAGGTGTTCATTGAGTAATTGTTTGAGATAGAGAATTTCTTTGGCCTGAATTTCGATATCGGTGGCCTGACCTTGGGCGCCGCCGAGGGGTTGGTGAATCATGATCCGCGAGTTGGGTAGGCTCATTCTTTTGCCCGGTTTGCCGGCGCTGAGGAGAAAAGCCCCCATACTGGCAGCTAAACCAATACAAATGGTGCTGACATCGGGACGGATTTGATTCATGGTGTCAAAAATCCCTAATCCGGCCGAAACGGAACCACCGGGGGAGTTGATATACAAGTAAATATCTTTTTCGGGGTCTTCTGCTTCTAGAAAGAGTAATTGGGCGACGATGAGGTTAGCTAGGTCGCCGGTTACTTCTTGTCCCAAAAAGACGATTCTTTCCCGGAGTAGTCGGGAGTAGATATCGAAGGCGCGTTCGCCCCGGCCTGTGGTTTCAATAACGGTAGGAATCATTGCGCTTTCTTGTCTTGCTGCTGCGGTTGGTTTTTTGATTGTAACTTAGGGGAAGTGGGGAAGTGGGGAAGTGGGGAAGTGGGAAATTTCAACTAAAACCCTAAAACCCCTAAAATCCCAACACCTGACCCTTGACGGCTAACGGCTAAAAATAATCTTCTCGATGGCATCTAGGGCGGTTTCTAGGTCATCATTGACGATTTGATCGGGGAATTCCTCGCTGGCGGCTAATTCTTCTTGGGCGCGTTCCAGACGACGGGCGATCGCCGTTTCAGCATCTTTGCCCCGGCCGCGCAAACGACGTTCTAATTCCTCGAAACTGGGGGGTAGGATAAAGATTCTCCTCGCTTCGGGGAAGCTTTGACAGACCTGTCTGGCTCCCTCTAATTCGATTTCTAGAATGACGGTCCGGCCCGCCGCTAATTGAGCGGCGATCGCTGATTGGGGTGTCCCATAATAATTGCCCGCGTATTCGGCCGATTCTAGAAATTCTCCGGCTGCCATTTTCTCCTCGAAACTGGGACGGTCGAGAAAATAGTAGTCTTCCCCCTCAATTTCACCCGGTCGAGGTGGGCGCGTAGTAGCGGATACGGACAGGTAGAGGTTAGGGAAACGAGTTAGTAAATGCCGGACTAGCGTACCCTTGCCCACACCGCTAGGGCCAGTAATGACAATTAATTGACCGGGTTGCATGGGGTTAATAACTTAGTTGCTACTATTAACAGGGGCTTCCTTGTTGACCACGAAACGGTGAGCCACGGTTTCTGGTTGAATGGCCGACAGCACCACATGACTAGAATCGGTGATGATCACCGCACGAGTCCGTCTTCCATAGGTAGCATCGATTAAACAGCCTTTATCCCGAGCATCACTGATGATGCGTTTGATAGGAGCCGATTCTGGGCTAACGATGGCGATAACCCGATTAGCGGAAACAATATTACCGAAGCCGATGTTGATCAGTTGTATATCCATAAGTTAACAAAGGTGTAGTCCTTTGTACAAAAGAGTGTGGAGGTATGATTACAATGTTATCGAGAAAGATTTAGCCTTACAAGGCTAAAAATAACATTCTTAATCACATTTTAGTATTTTTTCAGGTTTTTTGCGATTTTAATTAAATTTGTTTACACAAGTCTCTATCTTAGGGAGTAAATAGTCCAAAAGTCGGGAAAATTAGGGAATTTTGAGGGTGTGGGGGGTGGGAATTATGAATTATGAATTGGGGAGTGGGGTGTGGGGAGATGGGGTGTAGGGTGATGGGAGCTTTTTTCAGTGTTGCCAAAGGCACGGCGTAGCCGTCCAGTAAACAGTAAACAGTAATCAGTGAACTGAAAACTCACAACTGATCACTGATAACTGATCACTGTCAAGAATGTCCCCGGCAATGGCATGATAATTATGGTAACTAATAAGTATTCTCTATCCTTGGTGGGTGCGTTAGACTATGGGTTTTGCTGATCTATCGATCGCTGATATTGCGGCAGAGTACGATCTGGCCGATGAATCTGTGTTGTCACTTTGCGACCAATTAGGCATCTCCTATAAAGATCGGCAGACTAATCTCGCCCTAGAAGATGCTAAAGCAATTATCTCACTGATTTTATCCCAACGCTCAGGAGTAACCGCCTCGAAAACGGAAACGTCCCCTTGACTTTATTCCCAACTGGGATCTTCTCGGTGTCCGTGATCACTTAGAATGGATCGACACCCTCCCAGAGGAGAAAATTTTTTAGTCACCTTAAAATCCCGTTTCTTGGAACAATTGCGAGTAGGAGAACAATGATCAAACGTTTGATTGTGGCAGCGATCGCTGTAGTCTTTTTTGTATTACAATTCAATCTTAACGGCGCTAGTGCCTTAGAACTCGATGAAGAAAGCCTCACCATCACCCTCAATGATGCAGGGGAATCGGTGACTTTGACTTCTGAACAAGCGACGGAAGGACAGAAACTTTTTGTCGCCAATTGTACTAAGTGCCACCTGCAAGGTAAAACCAAAACTAATAATAACGTCAGTTTGGGTCTGGCCGATCTGGCAAAAGCGGAACCTCCCAGAGATAATCTGTTAGCATTGATTGATTATCTAGAACATCCCACCAGTTACGATGGTGAAGATGATCTAAGCGAATTTCATCCCAATGTTAGCCGTCCCGATATCTTCCCAGAATTACGCAATCTGACGGAAGATGATGTGTATAACGTCGCCGCTTATATGTTGGTTGCTCCCCGTCTAGACGAGCGCTGGGGTGGCACAATTTACTTCTAAATTGCACTCCATATATTCCTCGATCCCTCTAGATTTCTAGGGGGATTTTTGATTAGACAGCAAATAGTTGTAAAAATTCTTTGAGTTCATTTATGGCATAGAACGAGTTAGTTAGGACAGATGCCTGAAGGCTTTACTCACAGCATCCACAAGGTTTTCACTATCATTGATAATCTGACTAACATAGTTTTTCAATCTAGCCCAGAACTTTTCAATTTTGTTGAGATCTGG
>NZ_JADBUP010000129.1:0-7924 GCF_020245605.1 Microcystis sp. M061S2
AAAGAGGTTATCATACTTGAAAATCCCAATTAGTAGCTGCTCAAAATACCGAGGAAATTATCTGTGTCTTTTGTGGGAAAGGCAGCGGTCATGATTTTAGTTTATTTAAAAAAAGTCGGGTTCGTTTTCATCCTTTAACTACCAGCATAGAAGACAGTGGTTATCGGGGAATAGCTGCATACCATAGTAATATTTATACACCGAAAAAGAAACCGAAAAATAGAAAATTAACAGAGTTAGAAAAGGATTATAACAAAGCTTTAGCCAAAGAAAAGATGAGCATTGAACCTATAAATAGGAAACTCAAAATCTTGAAAATCTTATCCTGTAAATATTGGAATTGTCGTCGAAGATATAGTTTAAGAGTTAACTTGTTGGCGGATATTTGTAACTATGAGTTGGGGACAGGTGTAGCAACTTCTTAAAAGTTGTCAAACATTAATCAAGTCAAGGAGAATTTATTCTCAATTTTTATAATTGAGATAGTTTGTGCCGCTTAAATAAAGAGGTTTTGATAACCAAATTAAAGCAGCTCTAAAGAGTTTTGAGTTAAAAGTAAAACTTCAGGTTTTTATTCATAACAAATGTGCTAATTAACTAATTTTTTGGGGAAAATTAGTTAACCCATCATCCTAACATATAATTAATTTGCAAGAGTTCTATTAAAAACCCGCTCACGGCTAAACTAAATAAACATATTACCGCCAACAAAAAAGTCGGTTCTTCGTTACTTGGTATGGTTCAATAGGGTGGCATAAATCGACTAAATCCTTATCTGGCAAGAGACTTAATGGATTAGTTCGTTCTAGATCGAAAACGATTGACAAAAATCGCAGCAATGTCTTTCTATATAAGGGTTTCATCCCTTACAGCCCCGTCCATTGCATAACACAAACCGAAGAACCAAAAAGTCTTCTCGATCCTGATAGACTTGTTCGATAGAATCGATTAAGACATTCATAGCCTTGCGGTGACGGTGGATTTCCAATGGTTCTCCGTCATCAAAAATCAAGTCTTCTGGGGGAATGGGGGGTTCTTCCCAATCGATAACTGGAGGAGTGAGGGGTTGAGTCATCGGGGTTACGTCCGGGATAGAGATGGTTTTATTTCATCTGCAAGACGAGGCGATATTTAGGTTGTCCAGTTCTCAATTTTTCCATGGCTTCATTCACCTGCGAGATAGGATAGGTTTCTGTCACCGGTTCAATGCCATGGCGAGAGGCAAATTCGATCATTTTATTGATGGTACTGGGACTACCCAAAGGACTGCCAGAAATCGATTTTTGACCCATAATCAAGGGGAAAGCGTAGGTAGCCATGGGTTCAAGAACAGCCCCAACAATATGCAGACGACCTTTGGGACGTAAACAGGCGATATAAAGACCCCAATCGAGATTAACGTTAACGGTAGAGATGATGAAATCAAAGTAATTTTGTACCGATTGCAAAGCTTCGGGGTCTCTGGAATTGATAAAATGAGTCGCCCCTAGTTCTTTTGCTTCTGTTTCTTTATCGGGACTACTAGAAAAAGCGGTTACTTCGCAGCCCCAAGCTTTGAGAAATTTTAAGGCTATATGGCCCAATCCACCAATACCAATGACACCAACTCGGGCCGTGGGTTTAATATTAAATTGGACAATGGGATTAAAAACGGTAATACCACCACAAAAAAGCGGGCCAGCTTTAGCAGCATCTAACTGGTTCCCCAGGGGAACTAACCAACTATGATGAGCGCGGACTTTTTCAGCAAAACCGCCATGGCGACCGACGATAGTTCCTTCGGCAGTGGCACAAAGGTTTTGATCCCCTGACATACAAGTTTCACAGGTGGAACAGGAACGGGAAAACCAACCCAGACCGACTCTTTGCCCTAATTTTAACTCTTTGACTTTAGCACCGAGAGCGGCGATCGTGCCGACCACTTCATGACCAGGGACAAAGGGATAGGTGGTCAGTCCCCAATCGTTATCGAGCATACTTAGGTCACTGTGGCAGATGCCGCAATATTCCACCGCGATTTCCACATCTTCATCCCCTAATATACCCGGATCGTAGTCAAAAGGCTCTAGTTTTCCCCCTTTTTCTCGGGCAGCATAGGCTCTAATCATGATTAAGTCCTCTAGGATCGGTGTATTGGTTATCTTATCCCAAATTGCTCTGAATTCGGGTTAAGAAGATTTGGCGATCATTCCACTGCTAGGGACATCAACATCAAGGAATTCCGCTCGTGATCATTAAAAAAATCTTAAAAACGGCAATTTTAAGAATAGCGAGAGGCGATCGCTAACTGGCAGCATCAGCAAAATTACTGGTTTTGGGTTACTCTTGATATATAGACCGCTCGCCAGCCGCTTGCGGACTTTACCGACAAGTTTTGTTAGGGGCGGACGAAAATTGTCCTGTTTCATCCTCGGCAAGATTAGACAAGGTAAAAAGCCCGTTTCTAATTTTGGGATAATTTTTGTCAGCGACTGTATCCTATTAACTACCGTTATTATCAGAGCGTCATGGGAAAAGTCATCGGCATCGACTTAGGGACAACCAACAGTTGTGTTGCGGTACTCGAAGGAGGTCAGCCGATTATAGTTCCCAACTCGGAAGGGGGAAGGACCACTCCTAGTATCGTGGGATTCGGCAAGGGCCAGCGCCTAGTGGGACAACTGGCCAAACGTCAGGCGGTCACTAATGCCGAAAATACCGTCTATAGCATCAAACGCTTTATCGGTAGGCGTTGGCAAGACACGGAGGCAGAAAGGGGACGAGTTGCCTATCATTGCCAACGCGGTCGCGATGAGACCGTCAATATCAAAATTCGCGATCGGGAATTTACCCCCCAAGAAATCTCGGCCATGATCCTGCAAAAATTAAAGGCCGATGCCGAGGCCTATCTGGGAGAACCGATTAACGAGGCCGTGATTACAGTTCCCGCCTATTTTACCGATGCCCAACGTCAAGCCACTAAAGACGCGGGCATGATCGCAGGACTAGAAGTATTAAGAATTATTAACGAACCCACCGCCGCCGCCCTGGCCTACGGTTTAGATAAACAAAACGAAGATCAACATATCCTCGTTTTTGACCTAGGGGGAGGAACCTTCGACGTTTCCATCCTGCGACTGGGGAAGGGAGTCTTTGAAGTGAAAGCCACGGCCGGCAATAACCATCTTGGGGGGGACGATTTTGATAACCTCTTAGTGCGGTGGCTGGTGGAGAACTTTCAAAGCCAAGAAAACATCGATTTAGCCAGCGATCGCATGGCGATCCAAAGACTGCGAGAAGCCGCCGAAAAAGCCAAAATCGAGCTTTCTAGCCTGATTACCACCTCGATCAATCTCCCCTTTATCGCCGCCGACGAAACCGGACCTAAACACCTAGAATTGGAACTAACTCGCGCTAAATTCGAGGAATTAACCAGAGAATTAGTAGAAAAAACCCTCGAACCCGTACAACAGTCCCTCAAAGATAGCGAACTGCAGCCTAGCGATATCAATCGTGTCATTCTCGTTGGTGGTTCCACCAGAATTCCCTCCGTCCAGGAATTAATCTCTCGTTTCTTTTCTACCGGCCAGATCGATCGCTCTGTTAACCCCGATGAGGCCGTTGCTTTGGGGGCAGCGATTCAAGCTGGAGTTTTAGGTGGAGAAGTGGAAGATATCCTCCTACTCGATGTCACCCCCCTTTCCCTCGGCATTGAAACCCTCGGCGAAGTCTTTACCAAAATTATCGATCGCAATACCACTATCCCCACCAGTAGATCTCAGGTTTTCTCCACCGCTGCCGATGGTCAAACTTCGGTGGAAATTCATGTTCTGCAAGGGGAAAGAGCTATGGCCCAGGATAATAAAACCCTGGGTAAATTTCTCCTGACGGGAATTCCTCCCGCCCCTAGGGGGGTGCCACAAATCGAAGTGGCCTTTGAGATCGATGTCAACGGCATCTTGAAAGTGGCTGCCAGCGACCAAGGCACCGGCAAAGAACAAAGCATTTTAATTAGCCATACTGGAGGGCTGAAACCGAACGAAATTGAAAAAATGCGCCTAGAAGCCGAAAAATACGCCGAATCCGATCGCCGTCGTCTGCAAATGATCGATATTCGCCACCAATCCGATAGTCTTTTCTATAGCTACGAAGTCACCATCAGGGAAAACAGTCAGTTAGTCGCCCCCGATATCCGGCAACTGGCCGACCAGAAGCGGCAACAGTTGGAAATCGCTCTGCGCGACCCCTCCATATCCCCAGAAAAGCTAAAAACCACCTTGGCAGAATTTCGTCAGATTGTCCTCGAAATCGGCACCCGCATCTACACAGGTAGACAAGAGCAAAACCAAACCCTTAACGGTACTGGTTTTGAACCGATCGATGTCACCGAAAAACTGACTCGACCCACCCGCACCCAAGCCACTTCCTTGAATACCTTCACCAACGGGCCAACCCTCTCCCGCACTAGAACCAGAACCTATAGTAATCTGGAAACTAACTCCACCGAATCGGGCAGTGATGATGATCCCGACGATGGGGAAGAAATGAGCACCAGTGACTACGAGGCCGTAGATTAAAAAGGGAAAAGCCATCGGTCGTCGGTCGTCGGTCGTCAGGAGACTATTTTTATTTATTCACCCCACCTCCCTATCACCCCACTTCCCGACTCCCCACTTCCTTACCAAAAAAATAGTAGGGATAACCCAACTAAACTATTATGTATACTTTGTTAAAGTAACAACTAGACTTAAACTCTATTTATAAATTGCGAGCAGAACCATAGCCCCCTATGCCCACTGATTATTACGAAATTCTAGGTGTCTCGCGAGATGCCGGTAAAGAAGACATCAAACGCGCCTATCGTCGTCTCGCCCGAAAATACCATCCTGATGTTAACAAAGAACCGGGAGCCGAGGAACACTTCAAAGAAATTAACCGCGCCTACGAAATTCTCTCGGAACCAGAAACCCGCAATCGTTATGACCGCTTTGGTGAAGCTGGGGTTTCTGGGGGCGCTGCCGGTTTTGATCCCGACAATATGGGCGGTTTCGCCGATATCTTTGAGACAATCTTTAGTGGTTTCGGGGGCATGGGCGGCCAAGCAACCGCCCGCCGACGCACAGGCCCTACCCGGGGCGAGGATCTACGTCTCGATTTTAGACTAAAATTCCGCGAGGCGGTCTTTGGCGGCGAAAAGGAAATCCGCATCCGTCATCTGGAAACCTGTCAAACCTGTAAAGGCAGTGGGGCCAGACCAGGGACCGGTTCCCATACTTGTACTACTTGCAGTGGTACGGGTCAGGTGCGTCGGGCCACCCGTACTCCCTTCGGTACTTTTGCTCAAGTTTCGGTCTGTCCCACCTGTGACGGCGCTGGCGAAGTGATCGAGGAAAAATGCGACGTTTGCGGCGGCTCTGGACGTAGACAGGAAACCAAAAAACTGAAAATTACCATCCCCGCGGGGGTTGACAACGGCATGAAATTGCGCGTTGCCCGGGAAGGAGACGCAGGACTTAAAGGCGGGCCGCCAGGGGATTTATTCGTTTATCTAACCGTGGAAAACGATGGGGAATTTCAACGGGAAGGCAATGATATTAAATCGGATATCACGATTAGCTATATCCAAGCGATTTTAGGATGTACCATCAAAGTTAATACGGTAGATGGCCAAGAAGACCTGACTATCCCTGCCGGTACTCAACCGAACACCGTACTGATTTTAGAAAATAAAGGGGTTCCCAAATTAGGCAATCCCGTCAGTCGCGGTGATCATCGTATTACCGTTAAAATCTCGATTCCTACCCGTGTCACGGGAGAAGAACGGGAATTGCTGGAAAAAATAGCGAAAGTTCGCGGGGAAACCGTGGGGAAAGGCGGCATCGAGGGATTTTTAGGTAATATCTTCCATAAATAACTATGACTTTAGACCTGCGCGGCACTCCCTGCCCGATTAATTTTGTCCGCACAAAATTGCAATTAGAGAAAATGACCGCCGGGGAACGGTTGGAAGTCTGGTTAGATGCCGGGGAACCGATCGAACAGGTTCCCACTAGCCTGACAGTGGAGGGTTATCAGATAGAATCGATCGAGGACCGAGATAGCTTTTTTGTTCTCAAAGTCTATCGCCCCGATTCCTAAATGGTAGATGCACAATTAACCGATTTATACGGCACAGTGGTGGCCGTACAGGCGAATTTCTATCAGGTACGCTTGGATTCTCCCGTTATGGGCGAGAATCTTCTCTGTACCCGTCGCGCTCGCTTGCAAAAAATCGGTCAATCGGTGATGGTTGGTGATCGGGTGCGCGTGGAGGAAGCCAATTTTGATGATCGGCAGGGTGCGATCGCAGAAGTCCTCCCCCGCAGTACCGAGATCGATCGGCCAGCCGTTGCTAATATCGAGCAGATTTTGCTAGTTTTTGCCCTTGCCGAACCCGTCCTCGATCCTTGGCTGATTAGTCGTTTTTTGGTGAAAGCCGAGTCCACAGGCTTAGAAATTGCGGTCTGTGTCAATAAAATCGATCTGGGGGAACCGGAACAAATAGAACTCTGGGGCGATCGCCTAGCTAGTTGGGGATACCGGCCCTTTTTTGTCAGTGTCGAGAAAAATCGGGGATTTGAGGCTTTATTGGCACAATTAAACCATAAAATCACTCTCTTGGCCGGTCCATCGGGGGTGGGAAAATCGAGTTTAATTAATTGTCTAATTCCTGAGATTAATCAACGGGTGGGGGATGTGTCGGGAAAACTGCAAAAAGGTCGTCACACTACCCGTCATGTGCAGTTATTTGCTTTACCAAATCGGGGTTTATTGGCCGATAGTCCTGGTTTTAACCAACCGGATATTAACTGTTCACCGGAACAATTAACTTTTTATTTTCCGGAAGTGAGAGAGCGTTTAGCTTTGGGAAATTGTCAATTTAATGATTGTACTCACCGTCGGGAACCTAACTGTGTGGTGAGGGGAGATTGGGAACGTTACCAACATTATTTAGAGTTTTTAGAAGAGGCGCTCGCACGAGAACAGACATTACAGAAAACTAGCACAAAAGAGTCAAATTTAAAGTTAAAAATTAAAGAAGCAGGTCAAGAAACCTACGAACCCAAATTAGCCAATAAAAAATATCGTCGTCCTTCCCGTCGCGGCAAAAATCAAGATCAGGAACGCTACGAAAATAAAACTCTCCAAGATATTTATAATGATGATTCTGAATAGAATCGGTTAGGTTTCGTTTATCTTCAGGGTTGCTTTATAAATACTGTCTAAAGATGAAAATCTAACAGCAGTGATCATATCATGGTATGAGCAGAGCCATAGCTTGTTGTATTTCCACCTTGCCCCTGATAACTGACCTTGACGTACTGTCCCCCTGTACTCAACCGCAAAATAGGAGTGTGAAGATGTGCCGACCCATTGCATTGGTTCATTTCCAGATTCTACTCGACCGGCAAATTCACCTCGCCCGCCAAAGTCAAAATTATTAGGTCCCCAAGTATTTACTTGAATTGGAATCATAAGTCCATCAGGTTGAATAATTACTTTCCCCCCCCTTTAGCTGGACATCCTTGACCATTAATTTTTGTTGGGTAGAGGTTGATACTGCTCTCATCCGTAATTAACTGAACCATATAAGTACCTTGGCGTGGGACTAAGGGACAGTTCGTTGCGGCAGCTAGGATAAGGGAGGTTAAAGTTTTGTAGATGGGAAATCCCCTCTTGGAATGATTTATTAATAGGAGAATAGACTATATGGCAGTTTTTGGTATTTGCGTTAAAAGAATATACCAAGTCTTAAGGAAGAACTGATGGTTGACGTTTGTGCCAATCGGTGGCCTGTTCGTAGGCGTGGGCGACGTGAAATAATTGATCTTCGCGCAGCACATTACCGACTAATTGTAAACCAATTGGCAAACCTTGCCCATCAAAACCGCAGGGAAGACTTAAC